>CAYGMR010000020.1:0-24651 GCA_964350725.1 uncultured Ardenticatenaceae bacterium
GACGACTGCGGTTAAGTCAACAACAGAAACGGTGACAACGGGAACACGGAAGGCCATACCATTGATTTTACCGTTAAGTTCTGGCAGAACCATTCCAACCGCTCTGGCCGCGCCTGTGGTGGTGGGGATGATGTTGGCGCTGGCCGTACGTGAACGGCGTAGGTTTTTACCAGCCATATCGAGAATGGCTTGGCCATTGGTCACGGCGTGGATGGTGGTCATGAGCGCTTTTTCGATGCCAAAAGCTTCATGCAATGCTTTGGCTGCAGGAGCCAGACAGTTTGTGGTACAGCTTGCATTCGAAATGACATGCTGGGTTGCTGGGTCGTAGGTTTCTTCGTTTACACCAAGCACAAATGTGCCGTCAACGCCTTTACCCGGTGCGGAAAGGATGACTTTTTTAGCGCCACCAGCGAGATGTTTGCTGGCGTTTTCTTGGTCGAGGAAACGGCCGGTACATTCGAGGACGATGTCCACACCGAGGTCGCCCCAGGGCAAATCGGCAGGGTCACGTTCGGCGAAGCTCTTCAGTTTTTCGCCATCGATATAGATGTCGCCATCATTGACTTCTACTTTGCCGGGGAAACGGCCGTATGTCGAATCATATTTGAGCATGTGGGCATTGGTTGCCACGGGCATTAAATCATTGATTGCCTCTACGTCCAGGACACCCTGATAATCTTCATAAATCTTTTTGAATACTTGACGGCCGATGCGGCCAAAACCATTGATACCAACTTTAATAGCCATTGGAATTCTCCTTGTTGATTAGATTTCAAACTATTTGGTAAATGTTTGCGGCGTCGTTAGGTAACTTGCCGCGAGTTATATGACTTTTCCATTATACGACGGAAATTGTCAAAGGTAAGGCGTAAAATGTCACGAATTTTGTATTACATTCTACGCACAAACAAACAAGAGACGAGGGCTGAGCTTGTCGAAGCCCAGGCTTTGCCCGGCTCAGCCCTCGTTGGTAGATTCGGTTATTAATCGAGCAGCGCCATAACTGTTTGCGCCAGCTTGTGGCTGTCGTGTCGCCAAGGGTGTTTGTCCTCAGCCAAATCGGCCGTGATCATGGGAACCGCTGGTTGTGGTGTTAGTTGTACGAATACAGTTTGCCCACCGACAGCATCGGGAGATATTGATTGATTGTCATTTGCAATAACAAAATCAATGAAATTAGTGGGAACATGTTGTAAAAGTGTGGTAACGTGATCAGCCACGCTGTAATTATCCGTCTCTCCGGGCTGTGTGGCAAGATTACATATGTAAACTTTAGGTGCGCGGGCATGTTGCATTGCTTGGGCTAAATCTGGAACCAGTAAATTGGGAATAATGCTGGTATAAAGACTACCTGGTCCCATCAAAATCAAATCGGCCTGGAAGATGGCTTTGAGCGCTGGCGGATACGCTTTGACAGTGGCGGGTTCGAGGCTAACCCGTTGAATACGGCCGTTGGCTTTGGGGATAGCTGATTCACCGACGATACGTTCTAAAACGGCCGTTTCTGGTGAATCACCAACCAGCACGTCGGCAATCAAAGTGACATTGGCTAAAGTTGATGGCACAACCTGGCCGCGCATGGCTAACACACGCTGAGCCGCCAACAAGGCCTCATCAAAGCTGCCGGTGATGCCAGTGAGCGCCGCCAGCAGCAAATTGCCAAATGCATGTCCCTGCAATTCGCTGCGTGCCTCTTCGACGACTTGGCCGCCAAAACGATACTGCAAAAGCTGGGTCATTAATGCTTCGTCACGTGATAGGGCGGCGATGTTGTTGCGAAAGTCGCCTGGCGGCAATAAACCCATCTCACGGCGTAAACGGCCGCTGCTACCTCCATCATCTGCGACTGTGACAACGGCCGTTATGTTGCGCGTGTATTGGGTCAACCCGCGCAGTAAACTGGGCATACCGGTGCCACCGCCAATAGCGACGATGCGCGGACCATTATCGAGCGGATTAGTCTGTGTCATAGATTATTCTGTGGAATATTTCATAATACGCCATTGCCTTTCTGTGGCTACCTGACGCAGTTCTGCATCGGGATCAACCGCGATGGGTGTGTGACTGCTTTCAAGCATGGGGATGTCAGCTTTTGTGTCCCCATAAGCAGACTCGATTTTGCCATCAATCATAAACGGTTGCAGTTGTTCGGTTTTATTAATGCCGGTGTTGACTTCCCCTTGGATTTTGCCTGTGAAAATGTCATCTTCATAGGCGAGGGCTGTGCCGATGCCTTCAAAGGCATGACCGGTTTTATCAATAAAGGCCGCAAGGATTGGTTCGAATACGCCGGTGACGAGGATAACGCGCTTCCCATTTTCGGCGTGCGCGCTCAATTCATCAATCACATCTTGGCGACGTTGCGGCCAAATCTCCTTTTCGACCACAAATTGAGCCATCGCGTCCATCTCTGCACGGGTGCTGCCAGCAAACAAAGCAATCACGCCTAAAATCCATTCGTTTTTGAATTTGCTTTTATCGACTAATCCCAAGCGAAATAAGAATAATTTGGGAACACGGCGAGTGAGGAATTTGCGAAATTTTGGTTCTTGCCCGTTTTCGATGAGGTAGTCGCGCATTGCTTGCCAGGCGAAACCCGCCGAGAGCGTGCCTTCTAAATCAGAAGCAATGGTTGGGCGTGTGTTGTCAGGTGGACTGTGTAATAGATTTATGTTCGTAGCCATAAAGTTTACCTTTAGTTCGTTGGGATTATAGCTGGTTTTGGGAAAGTTGCAGAGTTGCAAGATTGCTGGTTGTTGGTTGCAGGTATGATTATCACCTACCACTTGCTACTTGCAACCTGCCCTCGGCCATTTGCACTTTTTAATCCTTCTGTAAGATTTTGTGTGTAAGAACAATGACAGTGAACACATCCAAGAGAGGAGTAGAACTAGAGGACAAATTGAGTTTAACGGAAAAATGAGGAAACAAAAAGTTATGTCAACAACAATACAAGAGAAAGCTCACGCTGAACCAGCTAAATCGTCATTTTTGGGGCGGCATGGGCAAAAACTGTTTGCCTTATTTTTTTGGGTATTGATTTTCGGCAGTTATTTGTGGTATGTGCAAAGCAACGATCTGACTGTTGAAGAAAGCATAATCAGGGTGGCGGTTCTGTTAACGACAAGTGCTTTTGGGGCTTTGTTGTACATTTTGATTTATGCTTTAAGGGCGTTAATTTTATTTCCCGCTACCGTGCTCACCGTTTTGGGCGGTTTCCTTTTTGGGCCATTTTGGGGCGTTGTTTTTACAGTTATTGGTGCGAACTTGTCTGCGATGGTTGCTTATGTCATCGGCCGTTTCTTTGGCAAAGGGTTGTTAAGTTCTGAGGAAGGGTCGGGCTTGGTACAAAAATATGCCGGCAGGATTCGGGAAAACAGCTTTGAATCCGTGTTAATTATGCGCTTGATTTTCTTGCCGTATGATTTGGTCAATTATCTGTCTGGTTTTTTACGTATTAAGTGGAAAGCATTCTTGTTGGCAACCATTATTGGCGCAATTGCTGGCACAATTTCATTTGTGCTGCTGGGGTCTTCATTTGGCACGCTTGAAGAATTGCTGAATGGTGAAATCTCACTGAATCCGACAGCATTGATCGCATCAGTTGTGCTGATCCTCGCCAGCATTGCCCTCTCCCAATTCCTCAAACGCCGCGAACCCAAAACACCCAATGACGAGATTAAAGACGAACCAACTACTTGATTATCAGGAGCTTTTTATGACGCAAGTTGATTTACAACCATTAGACGATTATAACCTTGAATTGATATCCCAGGCTCATCCACCGGAGTGGCAAAATCCAGAGCCAAACGGCCGTTACAATCTGCTTGTAATCGGTGGCGGCTCAGCTGGTTTAGTCTCTGCCATCGGTGCCGCGGGCGTGGGTGGCAAAGTTGCCCTTGTCGAAAAAGGATTTTTGGGTGGAGATTGTTTGAATATGGGCTGTGTGCCTTCCAAAACCATCATTCGCTCTGCAAAAGTGTTTGGCGATATTCGCGAAGCATCTGCTTTGGGAATCCATGTTCCCGCCGGCACAACCGCTGATTTTGGTGCAGTGATGACGCGTATGCGGCGTATTCGTGCCGAAATCAGCCATCATGATTCTGCTGAACGCATCACAAATATGGGTGTGGATCTGTTTTTGGGGGCGGGGCGTTTTACCGGCGAGCATACATTTGAAGTGGACGGCACCACAATTGAATTCAAAAAAGCTGTGATTGCCACTGGCTCAAGACCCGCTTCTATTCCGATTCCTGGCCTAGAAGAGGCGGGTTATTTGACAAATGAATCTGTCTTTTTCCAGTTGACCGAACTGCCGCCGCGCCTCGCTGTGATTGGTGCAGGTCCAATTGGTGCTGAATTGGCCCAATCGTTTCAGCGGTTTGGCAGTCAGGTCACGATGTTTGATATTTTGCCGCAGGTTTTAGGGCGTGAGGATGCTGAGGCGGCAGCGGTTGTGCAGCAATCATTGCAACGAGATGGCGTCGGCTTGTGTTTGGGCGTGTCGATCAAGGAAGTTAAAAAAGTCGGCAGCGAGAAAGTGATTGTTTATGAAAATGGTGGTCAGTTGCATGAATTAATAGTGGATGACATTTTGATGGCAGTTGGCCGTAAACCGAATGTTGAAGGCTTGAATTTGGAAGCAGCGGGTGTGGCTTATGACAAACGTGGCGTGACCGTCAACGATCAGTTACAAACCCGTAACGGCGATATTTTTGCTGCTGGTGATGTGGCGTTGAAATATCAATTCACGCATACGGCCGATGCAGCCGCACGAATTGTCATCCAAAACGCCCTGTTTTTAGGACGCAAACGTTTTAGCGATTTAGTCATTCCTTGGGTAACATTTACCGACCCTGAAGTTGCACATGTGGGTCTATATCCGCAAGAAGCTGAAGCCCAAGGCATTGCCATAGATACGTATACAATCTATCTGAAGGATACAGATCGTGGGCGTACAGATGGTGAAGAGAATGGTTTTGTCAAAATACATACGCCCAAAGGCAAAGACAAAATCTTGGGGGCCACGATTGTGGCGCGACATGCAGGTGAAATGATTAGCGAAGTCACATTGGCGATGGTTGGCGGCCTGGGATTAAAAACGTTGACGCAGGTCATTCATCCCTATCCAACACAGGCGGAGGCGATTCGCAAGGTGGCGAATGATTATAACCGTACGCGTATGACGCCCCGGGTAAAAAGTTTGTTTGAGCGTTGGTTGGCTTGGCGAAGGTAATTGGCTCTTAACGTTATAAAAACCCACAGGTACCGCAGACATGTACTGCGCAAGGCCGCAGTATTGCACGGATTTTTCCGTGTTTTTGCTGTCTATGGGGTTGATTTTTGAGGAGGGTTCATTGAAAGGAAAAACATTTTTTTTATTTATCATAGTGGCTGGTTTGATTTTGGTAGCTTGTGGGCCGGGTGAGTCGGTAGATGAATCTGTTGGTGGGGCAACGGCCGTTGTCAACCCAAACCAGGCGTCTCAAGATTCAGCACAAACGGCCCCCCCCAATGCAGCATTCCCACCAGGCTTTGAAGATCAAACCTGGGCTGACATTGTCGCCCAGGCAGAAGGGCAAACCGTCAATTGGTATATGTGGGGGGGCAGCGACCTCATCAATACATGGGTGAATGAATTTGTCGCGGCGCGTGTGGCCGACGAGTATGGCATCACATTAAATTTGGTGCCGGTGGTTGATGCATCTGAATATATCAACAAAGTTTTGGGTGAGAAAGAAGCGGGACAAGATGATGAGGGTTCTATTGATCTCGTCTGGGTTAATGGTGAAAATTTCCGCACCATGCGCCAGGGCGATCTTTTGTATGGACCCTACGCACAATTTCTGCCTGATTCTATCTATGTAAATGGGGATGATCCGAGCGTGGCCAATGATTTTGGTTTCCCTGTTGAGGGGTATGAATCGCCCTATGGCAAAGCTCAGTTTGTGATGATTTACGACAGCGATAAGCTGCCGGAGCCGCCCCAGACTGTCGATGATTTGTTAACTTGGGTGCAGGAGAATCCAGGTAAATTTACCTATCCCGCGCCGCCAGATTTTACGGGCAGTGCTTTTGTGCGTCATGTTTGTTATGCAGCAGCGGGCGGCTATGAGCAACTTTTGGTTGAGTTTGATCAAGCGCTGTTTGATGAAAAATTGGCGGCTTGTTGGAGCACGCTTAATGCTTTGGAGCCGAATTTGTGGCGCGAAGGAAATACCTATCCGGAAAACCTAACGCGTCAGCACGATTTGTTTGCCAATGGCGAGGTCTGGTTTGATATGGCTTATAATCCGGCGGAGGCATCGAGTTTGGTTGAAAACGGCCGTTTTCCGGAATCCACGCGCACATTTGTCTTTGCAGATGGCACCATCGCCAATACCCACTATGTAGCGATTCCCTATAATTCGGCGCACAAAGCAGCGGCGATGGTGGTGGCCAATTTCCTGCTCTCGCCAGAAGCACAATTGTCTAAGGCTCAGCCGGACAATTGGGGCGATTTGCCTGTGCTTGATCCTGCTTTGCTGCCAGCAGAGTGGCAAGAACAGTTTGCTGCCACGCCACGCGGTGTCGCGACTTTATCGACCGAAGAATTAGCGGCGAAGCGTTTGCCAGAATTGCAAGCCCCGTGGATTACGGCGATTGAACAGACATGGGAAGCGGAGGTTTTGCAAAAGTAGGGAGATGGCGCGCCGTTTGCCTACAAGATATATGTATGCTCGTTTGAAGATTCCCTTGTTATTAGCGCCCACATTGACGGTAATTTTGCTGTTTTTTGTGGGCGGTTTAGGGTTGGCTTTGTCGCAGAGTTTGGGCTATATGCCGATTATTGGGCGCTATGATGTCAACCTCAATGCGTATGGGGCTGTGTTTGCGCGTGCAGATTTCTATCGATCTTTGTGGTTGACATTGTGGATTGCGGGGGTGAGTACTGCCGTTGCCACCATCCTCGCCATTGTTTTTGCTCTCACATTACGGCATGCTTTTCGCGGTAAAGTCGTGGCCACTTTTATCTTCCAACTGAATCTACCCATTCCGCATTTAGTGGGTGCGATTGCCATCTTTTTCTTATTCGCGCAAAGTGGCTTTTTGTCCCGTTTGGCTTATCTGTTTGGCATCATTCACGAACCATCTCAATTTCCGGCTCTGGTTTATGATCCCTACGCGCTTGGCATTATTCTTGAATATGTCTGGAAGACCACATTCTTCATTGGCATCATCGTTTTGGCCATTCTGCACGGGATTGATGGTTCTTACGAGGATGTGGCACGCAACCTGGGTGCTAATCGTTGGCAGCGCTTTCGCTTTGTGATTTTGCCCTTCATTCTACCCGGCGTTTTATCTTCATCTGTATTGGTATTTGCCTTTACGTTCGGTGCTTTTGAAGTGCCGTTGTTGTTGGGTCAACGTTTTCCGTCCGCCTTGCCCGTATTGGCCTATCGCGCCTATACGGATGTTGATCTTAACGCGCGTCCAGAAGCGATGGCGATGAGTGTAATCATTACTTTGGTGAGCGCCGCTTTAATTTTTATTTATATGCAACTAGCGAAAAGAAGCGAATAACACTATGTTTTCATATTTCGCATAATTGTAATTTTCAGCCTTGGATTAGCGCAAATTAACGCGGATTATGAATTAAATTCGTGAAAATGCGTCGGTTTCACTCAGCATAAGCCTGTGTTAATCCGTGGCAAAAAGAAAAACTGCCATGATAGTGAAAAATTAAATCAATCGAATTTGCACAAAATTATGGTGTCGATTACATTCTTACCCACAATGATTCGCAAAATGTGTCGATGCTGGCAATCAACAGCAAATAGGGCTATCCACCGAAGCGGGTGAATACAGACTGGTGAAAATATGGCAAGAAAAAAGCACATTTTTATAACTGGCGCAACGGATGGTATTGGCCGTGCTTTGGCGTTACATTATCGTTCTAAAGGCCATCAAGTCTGGATGTTAGGGCGTAAGGCGCTCACTGAATTAGATCAATCTTTCTTTACGGCCACAAATTATATCCAGGCAGATTTGGCACAGCCAGATGCGGCTGAACGTGTGCTTCGATTTTTAGCTGCGCAGCCTGTGCGTTATCTGGATCTGTTTATTCACAATGCTGGTACGGGTTTTTATGGCGCAACGGCCGTACAAGAACCAAAAAATATCCACGAGATGCTTGCCGTAAATCTCTATGCCCCGATTGCCTTGACACATGCCGTTTGGCCTTGGGTTGGTGTGGTCGAAGGCAAGTTTGTATTTGTTAGCTCAGTAATGAGCGGTTTACCAGGACCTGATTATGCAGTATACACCGCTACCAAAGGGGCACTTGAAGGCTTTGCACGGAGTTTGCGTGCAGAGTCACACAAGCTAGTTGACATCCAAATTGTTCGGCCCGGGGCAACACGCACAGGCATGCATGCCAAAATGGGCATACCGCCAGATGAGATGCAGTGGGAAAATTTCCCATCGGCCAAAAAAGTGGCCGGCAGCATGGCTAAAGCGATTGCCAGTTCACGTCCCACTGTAACGCTTGGCAAAAACAACAAAATGCTTCACTTTTTCGGCCGTCGCAGCAAACCTTTGTTAGATAATCGCATGAGACAATCACAAGAAAGCGTGGAACCTGATGGGCCACCTGCGGGTAAAGGCAGGCAGTGGTGTGTCATTACCGGTGCGGCGGCTGGGATTGGCAAAGCTTTGGCACAGCGTTTTTCAGATGAAGGTTTTGGTGTGGTTGGTGTGGATATTGATGCCCAACAAATCGCACTCGCCCAGAGTGAGTTTGATGCAAGCGGTTCACGCGTACAGTTGATTCAGGCGGATGTGACCACGGACAGGGGGAGGCAAGCAATTATTGCTGCTATGCAGCCGTTCGCACCGTTGGCTGTTTTCATCCACAATGCAGGCATCAATTATGTGGGCAGTTTTCCCGAAACCCAACTTACGCGCCAACAAATGGTGTTAGATGTCAATTTGGAAGCTCCGCTTTTGATGACTGCTTTGCTGTTACGCGAACGCTTGCTCACAGATACGGGCACTTTTGTATACATGTCTTCTTTGTCAAATTATGTGAGTTATCCAGGTGCGGCCGTTTATGCAGCGAGTAAGGATGGCATTGCGGCTTATGCACGCAGTTTGCGTGTGGCACTAGGTGCAAAACGGAATGTGCTTACGGTTTATCCTGGGCCGACGCGTACAGATCATGCCCGTCGTTATAGCCCTGATAACAGTCGTGAATCCGCACGTATGCCACCTGAAGAGCTGGCGGCTGGTGTGTTTGCAGCGATTAAAAAGCGACAGCAAACATTTATTCCCGGCATCAACAATCGACTCTTTGCAGCCGCTGGCGAGATTTGGCCAGGCGGGATGGAGTTTGCCATGCGTAAAACAATATTAGACAAGTTGGATGATGAACTTGTTTAGTTGTTTTGTCTCTGGAAGTCAGTTAAAAAGGTGTCGATTTTGAGAACGTATGTTCGTCGTTAAGGTAGAAACGCAAAATTGTTTGCACATTTTTATAGGGAGAAATTATTTTGCCCTGATTAGTAGACAAGTTGATAGATTTGTCTGAAGGACATATAGGAGATTAACATGAAATATGCATTATTGATTTATACAAGTGAAGTTGAAGATGCCAAACGCAGTGAGGCTGAACAAAAAGCGAATATGGATGCTTATTATGCGTTCACATCAGAATTGAGCCAGGCCGGTAAGAATTTAGGTGGCGAGGCATTGTTGCCGGTGGCAACTGCAAAAAGTGTACGCGTGAACGATGGTAAAGTTGTGGTCACTGATGGCCCTTTTGCAGAAACAAAGGAACAGCTTGGGGGTTTCTATATGGTAGAAGCGGACTCAGATGCAGAGGCGGCTGCTTGGGCGGCAAAAATCCCTGGTGCTAGCCACGGCACTGTCGAAGTGCGGAAAATTTGGGAATTTGAATAAAACTTTGGTAGCTTTCAAGTAATGGCAGGAACACGGAGGGACACAGAGAACAAACGGGGTTTCACGGAGAAATAATAGGAGAGTTTTTATGGCGCAGCATAAGCCGACCAAGAAAACCATGCTGTCTTTAAAATTTCTTCTCCAAACTCTCTCTATGAAGCTCCGTGCCAACTCCGTGAAGCTCCGTGTAACTGTTGCCAGTTGAACAGTCGCAAACTTTTTAGTTTATGGTTGTCATTTTCACGGCCGTTCCCATTGCACGCCCTATTTCAACCACATCCGCAAGATTTTGGTTTTCTTCCAATACGGCAATAATAATGGTATCGGCCGTTTCGCCTTCAATAAAACCCACGTACCAACTATCGACGGTGCCTCCTGGCCCTGACAATACTTGCACATTGTGCTCACGTATCCCCTCGAATGCATCCAAAGCAGCCAATAACCGCTGCTGCTGGTTTGAGTTTATTAACACGTCTCCCATTGACAATTGATCAGCGATTGTTGCCAATTGATCGTTGACTAATTGTGGTGGATAAATACGGCCGTTTCCCGCCAAAGCAGAAAGTGCCAACCCAATTTGTAAAGGTGTCACCGCTAAATTATCTTGGCCAATGCCTGCCATAATCGGGTTGTTCAGCGGTTGGTCAGGAATCGTTTCTGTGCGGATAGAAAGGGGCGGATCTGTCTGCAAGCCAAAATTATTGAAGATTGTATCCAAACCACCAGCCCCTAACTGATCGGCTACTGCCTGCATGGGGGCTGGACATTGATGGTGTAAAACGTCCAGCCAGGTTGCATCTGTGGGCGGTGGTGTGCTGCAATGGATGAGCGTTTCTCCAACGAGGATGGGGCGGTCGGGATCGCTAACTGGATCATTCAGGCGAATTAAATTTTGGTCAACGGCCGTTGCCAAGATAAGTGGTTGCAGTAAGAGACCGGGTTGATATTGGCCTTGGGTGGCGCGGTTGAGCAGCGGCGCATCTTCATGCGTACTGAGGGTCTCGAATTGGGTATCAATGGTATTGGCATCATAGCCTGGTTGGCTAACCATAACACGAATTGAGGTTGTGCAACTGGTTTCGTTTGCATCACAATGTGGTTTTTGTAGTACCAGGATGACGCCAGAACGGCCGTTTAATTGTTCAGCTGCGCTTACCTGCAAATTGGCATCTAAAGTCAACATGACATCGGCTCCAATTTGTGGGAGATGGCGTTGCTGCCGCCAAAAATCTTCCCATGGGTCGCTGCTTGTGCCCCGTAGTGCCACATCAAAGCCTTCTTCAATGCCGCTGGCCCCATATTGATAGCTGTAATACCCGACTGCATGTCCACCTTCTGGCACAGGATAGGTGCGGCTCAGATTATCAGGCGGGCCACTGGACTGCGCAAAAATGACACCGTTATGGTCTAAAATTTGTCCACGCTGGATGCGCCGTTCTGCTTCTATTTGCCGTGGGTTATCATCACGCGCGAGAATAGTTGGTGCGCGTATAATGCCCCAATAAATCAAGGCAAGCGCGACAATAAAAAATGAGCCAATTAATACGGCCGTTAATGCCAACAAGCGAGAATTGCGTATGTCTATGGGCAATTGGTTCATTTGTCTGCCGAAATGTACAACAGCAATCCAGCCATCATGCTGCTAATCAACATCGAACTGCCGCCGTAACTGATGAATGGTAAAGTCACACCGGTGAGCGGCAATAATTTTGTGACACCGCCCATAATCAGTAAGGCTTGTACACTGAACAAAATAGTGATGCCTGCTGCGAGATAAAAACGAAACGGCCGTTGCGTCAATAATGCAATACGCATGCCCCGATAGGCCAATAACATGAAGATGACCACGATGCTCAGGCTGCCAATCAGACCCCATTCTTCAGCAATGGCCGCAAAAACGAAATCTGAATGCACGACTGGAATATAAATTGGATATCCCGAACCGACACCGGGTCCAAATACACCACCTGCCGCGACAGCATACAAAGATTGTACGATTTGATAAGCGCGGTCATAGGCATCTGGCCACGGATTGAGCCATGCATCGACGCGCAAGGTGACGACATCGAAGAAAAAATAGGCGAATATGCTGCCCAGCAAGAGTAAAATCAGCCCACTGATGACATAGCGTTTGTGCCCTGTTGCCAGGTAAAGAAGGGCGAGAAAGAGCACAAAAAAGATGGTGGCGGCACCTAAATCGCGCTGCCATACAAGCAGCAGCATACAAAAGCCCCACATGAGCAGCAGGGGGGCTAAATAAGGCAGGGCACCGCGCCAGCCTTGTTGCCTGTCTAGCCGCAGCAATGGTTCACGATCGGCAAAATAACTGGCTAAGAAAATGAGTAATAAAAGTTTGAGCAGTTCGGATGGTTGGAAGTAGATGGTGCCGATGATGGGTAGGGAAATGGGCAGCCAAAGCCGGGCACCCAAACCAGATGGGTTGATGCCCAAAAGCAATGTTGTTGCCAATAAGATGAGGCCGCCGATGAGCAGTGTATAACGGTAGCGGCGCAGGAGGTAAAGATTACGGGGCAAAATAGCGATGGCCAGCATGACGGCCGTTCCTAGCACAACCCACAAAACTTGCCGCGCTAAAAAATTGGCTGCCAATCGATCGACGAGCACGATTCCCCAGCCGGTTAAAAGCGCAAAGATTGGCAGCAGCAGCTTATCATGCTCCGGTTGCCAGCGTGATAAACTGAAATGTGCGCTTGCTATCGCAGCGAACCACACAAACGATCCCCACAAATGGGCAGGGTTAAGATTCCCACCGTTGACCAGACTGAAGGTGATGGCGTTGACAAAAACAAAGGCGGCTGCAATTAATAATAGATAGCGTTCGAAACGGCCGTTGTTGGTCTCAAATTCGTGATTTTTCAGAGTGATGGGTTTCACCTTGCACAAGAGTTATATCAAAGATTACACAGATTGCGCAGATTAAAAAAGAAACCTGTGTAATCTTTGACTTCCTTTTTAGCTCCAATATTTGGCCGTAATGAGTGCCAATTTGGTCTTTGTTTCCTCAGGAATGAGTTTGGGATTGGTGATGAGAGCATCTTTTAAATTGTTGTGAGCCGCAAACTCACCAGCCCATTGATCATAATCTTGCACAAGGTGACTAATGGCTCGCTGCGCAATGGTTGTGTTTTTTTGCAGTGTACGGATGACCAATTCAACCGATACGGGCCCTTCATTTTCATGCCAAACATCATAATCGGTCACATGCGCCATCACGCCATAGGCGATTTCGGCTTCAGCTGCTAGAAATGCTTCGGGACTCGTCGTCATGCCGATAATGCTCATGCCCCATTGTCGAAAGAGATTTGATTCGCCTTTGGTACTAAAACGCGGACCTTCAATCGTGATAAAGTTACCAGCTTCATGCACAATTCCGCCCGCTTTTTTTGAGGCTGTGGCGATGGCTGTGTTCATTTCAGTTGAGAACGGCTCAGGAATAGACACATGTGCGACCAGCCCATCACCAAAAAAGGACATATCTCGCTTTTTAGTGAAATCAACAAGTTGGTCAGGAATCACAATGTGGCCAGGCGCATAATCTTCGCGTAGTGATCCGCAAGCGCTGACACTCACAATATATTTTACGCCCAATGATTTGAGGGCGTAGATGTTGGCTTTGTAAGGAACTTCGGTGGGTGTTAACAGATGGCCACGTCCATGGCGTGGTAAAAAGGCGATGCGACGGCCGTGTACAGTACCGATTGTGATTGTGTCTGATGGAGCGCCGAAAGGTGTATCGACAGCGATTTCTTCGACATTCGATAGATCGGCCATGTCATATAAGCCACTGCCACCGATTATTCCAATTTCAATGTTTGTCATGCTTGTTCCTTTGAATTTTAGCAACTGCACAGGTTAGTCGCGTAGATTTGTCAATTTTTGTATCAAGTTTGCATCGTTACCAGACCAAATTTGACAAATCTCGTGTGTCCCCCTGAATAGTCACGATTTTTATTTATCCTCGAGTTGGTCTTGTGGGTCACTGGTTTTTTGGCTGGAAACCCCTTTCAGTTGATTGAGCAAACGTTGTTGTTTATCAGCCGTCTCCTGGGCTGTTTTAAGATCATCTTTAAGCTGAAATTGATCCTCTTCAATTTTTGCGTATGCAGCTTGGGCAACCTCTAATTTCGTTTGGAGTGTGGTTTGTTGTTCTTCCAATTCTTTTGCCCGCGATTCTGAATATTCTGCCAGTTCCTGCCAACGCAAGAGCGATTCTTCGAGATCGCTGGTATGTTCTAAACTGGCTTTTAGGGCGGTTGCTAGACTCTCGTGGCGCGCGAGCAGCGTTGCATACGCGGCATCCTTTGATTTTAATGTGGCTTCGTTTGTCTTGTTTTTTTGTTCTAAGGCCTTGATTTTAGTTTGTGCGGTCTTAGACTGTTCTTGTAAGGTCGTGATTTCTGCTTCACGCTCGGTCAACAGGTCACGTACAATTTGGATCTCTTGACTTAATTGGTCCTGCTGTGAAATTCGTGCAGCTAAATCACTTTGAGTTTTTTCAAATTGTGGTCGCAAGGCGTTTAATTCGGCAACGGCCGTTTCTAATTCTGCAGCCATTTTTTTATTCTGCAGCATGACTTTGCCCGCCATTTCATTTAAGCGTAGATCAAAACTTTCTTCTAGTTCGGCGCGTGCCGCGAGGGCGAGTGCAGCAGATTGTTGTAATATTTTCTTTTGTTCGAGTTCGACTTTATTGGGTTCAGATATTTGTATATCACCCGGTAATTTAGGAGGGTCCGGCTGGGAGAGCATGAGGTTTTGAGCCAGCTCGGCATAATCACCCTCTTCAATGGTGCTAGTCCAGCCGTGTATGCTGCCACCAGGTTCAAGGCTTAGTTTTGTTGTGTAAACGTCACCCCAAATTTGCCCGCCGTGATAAACGGCCGTTTCTTGTGCGAGGACTGAACCATAGACAAGACCATACACATGGACAATTGGGGCGACAATATGGCCTACCAAAGTAGCATTGGGGCCGATTTCTACCGATTGTGATGTATGAACATCACCAACCTGATAGGTGTTTATTTGCAAAGCATTTTTTGAGCGTGAAAAAATGTTGCGGAGTGAACGTCCCTGTGTAGTCTCTTCCATACCCTTCAATTATAGCAACGGTTACGAGTCGTGTATAGTGGTGTATAATAGTTGCTGAATTTAGGGGTTGAAATTTAGATGATTCCCGAAATTCATAATGGGTCTTTAGCACAGAAATTGACGACTAATATTGCGTATCCAGAGGTTAAATTGACAGAACAAAGTTATACCCAGGCCATTCGTGATTTCCGTTATGCACGTCGCGAAGCTGCTGTGAAGCAATTATTGGCACGCATCACTGGCAAACCCAATGATTTGCTCGCTTATCATGAGATAAGCAGCAAACTGCATGTAACCGAAACAGTCGAGCATGGATTGCAAGAAATTCCTATAGATTCGATTGTAGGCAGCGTAGGGCGGGCTAAAGATTTCACACGTGATTTTTTGCCTAAGCGCGATAGTGATGTGGAACGTTGGGCGCGTGTGAAAGCGGCCGTACTCGATATGAAAGGGTGGCCACCTATTGAAGTATACCAAATTGATGAAGTATATTTTGTCAAAGATGGCAATCACCGTGTTTCGGTGGCACGACAATTAGGCACTTCCACAATTTCAGCCATTGTGACTGAAATTAAGACCAATATGCCGCTTTCTCCAGATGACCATCCTACTGAAATAATTTGCAAAGCGAATTATGCCGACTTTTTGGCACGTACATGTCTGGATGAATATCGTCCTGATGCAAACATTTACCTCACTTTTTGTAATCAATATCCAACATTATTTGCGCAGGTACAAACTTATCAAGAAATTTTGACAGATGAACGCGGCCGGCCAGTAAGTGACAGTGAGGCTGTTGTTGGTTGGTATGATAATGTTTATATGCCTGTTATTTTGTTGATTCGCGAACAGGGGATTTTGCATAATTTCCCCGAATATACAGAAGCAGATTTGTATGTATTGTTGTCAGAAAGAAGGGAGGAAATAGAAGCGGCACTTGGTTGGCAAATTGATGCGAAAACGGCCGTTGTCAATTTAGCCCCCAGAGAGTCACAAACGATGTTGTCACGTCTCGGCGGTCGCTTTATGGGAGCCGTAGCTCCTGGGTTGGAGGGGGGGCCGCCTGTCGGTCATTGGCGTGAACAACGGGAGGCCCTGCATCGTGAAGATGTGTTATTTGCTGATATTTTAGTTTCTTTGCAGGGAACTGAAGCGGATTGGCATTTGTTGGAAGGGATTCTTGAAGTTGCAAAGCGTGAAAACGGCCGTATATTGGCCATTTATACAGTTCCCTCTGCAAAAAAAATGTCTAAGCATAAAGTCCAAGCCATTGAAGCCGAGTTTTATCGCCGTTGCCAAACCGTTGGTGTCCATGGGGAATTTGCGACTGAAGTTGGCGTAGAAGGTGAAATCATGATCCGGCGTGCGGCCTGGGTTGACCTTGTGGCCACAAATCTATCATTTGCTACAGAGTTGAAGCCCCGTTTGCCATTGAGTTCAGGGGTCGATATGCTCATCCAGCAATGTCCCCGGCCGATTCTTGTGCTGCCTGGTATTTTTGAGTCGCAAATGGATCGTGCTTTATTAGGTTATGATGGCAGTCCCAAAGCCCGCGAAGCGTTATATGTCGCTGCTTATTTGGCATCACGCTGGCAGCTGCATTTAGATGTGGTGACGGTCAATACTGATTTCACGAGTTCAGACGCTTTAGATGGGGCTCGCGACTATTTGACCAGTTGTGGCGTTGAAAACGTCAACTATCTATACCGTTCGCGACCCATTGCTGATGCTTTGCTCGAAACGGCCGTTTCTCGTGAAAGTAATTTGTTGATTATTGGCGGCTTCGGCTATCGCCCGGTGCGCCATATGATGGTTGGCAGTACTGTCGATCGTGCCTTGCGTGAATTCAAACAGCCGATTCTCATTTGTCGTTAGCAGGAATGTCCAATCCATTTACCCGTTTTCTCAACCAATGGTCAAGCAGCAATGATTTTGCTGAATTTATCGAGTACTGGGATCAATTAGAGGCTATCGTGGTGGCGGTGTATCGTCATAAAATGACAACAGCAGCAGCGGCTGCGCCATTTGATACGGTTTGGCCGTGGTTGCGTAAACATTATCCGGCATGGGAGCCTGCGTTACGGCCGTATTGGCAGAAGACTTTGGTTGGTGGCGAAACGGCCGTGGGCGACCCCTTCAAATACCTTCTGGCAATCGACAAACCCACCGCTATTGATGCTGATTGGTTTGCCATGCAGCAGCTGCCTGCTGCGCGCGAAGCGATAAACCAATATCTACGCAAACACCCCTGATTGCACACATATTTAGCTGCCATAACTTGCCTCCTCACCCTTTCCCCCTTAAAATCTAGGCTTAGGGAAAATAAAGCCAAAAGGGCGTTACATTGAGGGACAAAATGAAAATTCCAAAAATATTTTTGGGTTTGATGTTTGGTGGGCTGTTAGGTCTATTGTTCTGGTATTATCAAAAATCCACATCTGCCGAGGATGGTGCACTGGTGTTGCTCGACCGTTTAGCTGCGGCTGAAGCGCGTGTTCGTCAGTTAGAAGCCGAACAACAAAACAGTTCAGAATAATCCTAGGGTGGTTTTGTGGACTACTTGTTGTTTATTATACTTTTTATTGGCTTTCTATGTGGAGCTGGATTTGCGGCTGCAGTGTTGCTCTATTACCTTGCTGAGCAAAGGGAAGTTGAAAAAAAGAAACTTCAGCAAGAATTATCGGCCAAATTAACCCGTGAATGCTATCAGGAAAAAAAAGAGTTAGCCCGTAAGAATGAAATAGAGAGTAACCAGGTTAAGCTTGAACTTGAACGTTCGGTCAAAGGAAGCGACAAACAAACTGAGCAAATACGTGCCTACAACAAAGAAATTGAGACCTTAAACTATCAGATCAGGGATGCAGAATACGCATTAAACCAGGCAAAGGAAGATCTTGTTAAATTACAGGCTGCATACCAAAAACTCGCTGCTGATTATCGTAAGCAGCAAGGTCGTTTAGATTTAGCAGAAGCCCGTGTTAAAGATGCCGCAAAACAAGAGGACATGCTCGTATTTGCTGTCAATCAATTGCGAGAAATACGGGCTGCCTACAAAAAGTTAGAAAAACGATTGACTTAACAAGAGGATGCAGCAAAAGGTGTGCCTGCTCAGATGGAATGACAAGTGGGCAACATGCGTAAATAACTTAGTGCTTTGTCAACTAAATTTGTTTGCGTGTGTAGTAACGGCTTAGCTCAAAGCTGAATTATTTTTGCTTTTTTGCTTTTTTAGCTGTTTTTGCACGTATATCATGTTTTAATTCTTTCTTACGTATCCTCAAAGCGTTTGGCGTCACTTCGAGAAGCTCATCTTCACCCAAATATTCAATACTTTCATCAAGGGACATAATGCGTGGTGTTGATAAGGCTTCAACAATGGCTGAGGGTCCCGTGCGTACTGCGCTGAGGACTTTTGTGCGGCATGCATTGACGACTAAATCTTCATTACGGGTATATTGACCTACGACTTGCCCTGAATATACTTCTTCCCCGGGGATGACGAAGAAAATACCGCGTGCTTCCAACCCTTGCAGCGCGTAAGCACTAAACGGGCCATTTTCCATCGAGACCATAGAGCCATGGGTTTGGGTGTCGATATCACCTTTATAAGGTTCAAAAGCATGGAAAAGCGTATGGAAAATAACTGTGCCCCGCGTTGCTGTTAAAAACGATTGGCGTAATCCTAATAAACCACGTGTCGGTACCAAATACTCAGCATAGACAGTGCCATCATCACCGTAACGGATGTTTTGCATGAAGGCGCGTCGTTTGCCTAACAATTCACTGATCGCACCAAAATAATCATTGTCAACTTCCAGGAACAGCTGTTCAATCGGTTCTAATAGTCCTTGATCAGACTCCTTAAAGATGACTTCGGGCCGGCTGACAGAAAATTCATACCCTTCTCGGCGCATCGTTTCGATTAATATCGCAAGATGCAGCTCGCCACGTCCGGCGACGATAAATTCACCTGCTTTGTCTGTCTCTTCGACACGCATGGCGACATTGCTTTCTAGTTCGCGCATGAGGCGGGCCCGAATTTGGCGGCTGGTGAGATATTTGCCATCTTTGCCAGCAAAGGGGCTGTTGTTGACCCCAAATGTCATGCGGACTGTGGGTTCTTCGACTTTAATGGGTGGTAACGGCCGTGGATCTTCCGGATCAGCCAATGTATCACCAATGCCGACATCATCAATGCCCGCAACAGCGACGATATCGCCCGCTTGTACTTCTGCTTGTTCTTGGCGTTGTAAATCACGGTAGGTAAAAACATGGCTCACTTTGGCTGCTTTGGATTCCCCATTGGCCATTAAATGCGCAATGGCTTGTCCAGCATGTATTTTACCGCTTGTGAGCCGTCCGATGCCGATCTTGCCCAGATAGCTGCTGTATTCTAATGTGGTTACTAGTAATTGTGTAGAACCTTCCTGATCGACGAGTGGGGGCGGCAGATGTTCAATGATGGTGTCGAATAACGGCCGTAAATCGGAAGCCAGATCAGTTGGTGTATAACCCGCAACACCTTCAAGCCCGCGTGTAAAAACGACGGGAAAATCTGCTTGTTCATCACTCGCACCCAGATCAATAAAGAGATCAAAAGTACTGTTGACGACATGGTCTGGACGTGCCGATGGCCGATCGATCTTATTGACGACAACGACAACTTTACAGCCGGTTTCCAATGCTTGCCGCAGCACAAAACGGGTTTGCGGCATGGGCCCTTCAACCGCATCGACCAACAGTAAAACGCCATCCACCATATTGACGATGCGTTCAACTTCACCACCAAAATCGGCATGGCCAGGTGTGTCTACCAGATTGATGGTGTAATCGTTGTAGAGGATGCTGGTATTTTTAGCCAAAATTGTGATACCGCGTTCGCGTTCCAAAGCATTGGAATCCAGGATACGTTCGGTAACAGTATCGTTACTGCGAAATACGTTTGTTTGTCTCAACATCCCATCGACGAGGGTTGTTTTGCCATGGTCAACGTGAGCGATGATGGCGATATTGCGAATATCTTTTCTTGGTTTTAGCATAATTTTTAGTAAAGCGTTTAATAGTTGCAGAGTTTCTTACCCTGTAACTTTGTTGCTTTTATGGTAAATGAATTTTCAAGGCTGGGTTGCCCAATAAGTTTAATATGGGCATGATTGCTTGCAGATCAGGATTATTGGCTGCATTGATTTGCATTTGCAACAATACATTGCCCAATGTGGGCTCGTCTGCGTTCACTAATTGCATGTAAAATTGTTCTGCCAGGGGGTGCTGACGGTCCATTAGAGGTCACCCAAATAAGGCAACGGTCGCAACAATACCACGATTGTTAGCTTGTAACAAACTCTCGACCAGTCTATCATGTTGATTGGTTTGGCTCTTCGGCAAAAAGCGTCACGCTTGCTGTTAAAATTTTGTTGATTAGATTAATGCCCCTACGCATAATTTTTATACTTATTTTTTGTTGTTTGACATGGGCGTGTGCATTGGAAACGGCCGTTTCTGCTAATAGATTTTCGCTGCTGGCTAAATCAATACCGATGAGCCATTTTATTTCCAGTGCAGCCAGAGCGGTGAGTTGACGATTCAGCCATTTGCCTTTGCCTTGTTGGAGATTGAGAATACGGCCGTTGCGCCGTCGCAAAATCACCATGCCAACAATTTTTTCTGGTGAAATGGGTGGATCAAAAAACAAAGGTCTATCTCCACGAGTGATCACCTGTACTGATTCATGCCTGTGTGCTGTTCCCCAATAGCGGTGGGTGAGTAACTGCGTTGTATCATGCGAATCGATTACAGTGATAATGTCGCCAGTTTGGAGCTGCGCATTGAGAACGGGTTGAATCGTAACCTGATCACCACTTTTTAGCAGGGGGGACATACTGTTGCTGGTGAGGGTAAGATTGGGTTTTTGGCCCAATTGCATGCTCTCGCGGAGCATAGCGGCCAAGACAGTTGAATTGATACTTTCCATTTCGGAATCACATTAAATAATAACTACTCAAGCTCAAGGCCGTGTCTCCTAACCGCTGGCAAACGTTTTATTCGCCCCATTCCAGTTCATTATCACCCAGATGCACAATATCACCTACCTGAACACCGGCCTCTTCAAGGGCTTCAGAGATGCCCATGCTGTCCAAAATATGCTGAAAACGGACGAGCGTATCATCGAATTCAAAGTAGGTCATCGCTGCAACCTTCTCGATTTCTTTTCCTGTGACACGCCAAATATTTTCACCTTCACGGTTAATCACAAACGGTTCTTCGGTCTCAGGACGAATCACAATCGTTTCTTCGGTTTGGATCATGATTTGTGGCGTGGCCTCAACCATCTCTTTGACTTTGAATAACATTTCTTGCACGCCCTGGCCGGTTACGGCCGAAATCGCACAAAAATCATATCCTTTGGCGGTGATCTCTTCTTCTAAGATCGGCTCCCAGGCAACCGCATCAGGTAAATCGATTTTATTCAAGACGACAAGTTGTGGCTTGTTCTCCAAATCAGCTTTATGCAGGGCTAATTCTTGATTGATCATTTCCCAATCAGTCAATGGTTCGGTGGCGGCACCATCTAACAAATGGATTAAAACACGGGTGCGTTCGATATGACGCAAAAAATCATGGCCCAGGCCCACGCCATCCGCCGCGCCTTCAATGAGGCCGGGAATGTCGGCAATCACAAGACTGTCATAATCGCCGATTTTGACGACACCGAGGTTGGGTTGTAGTGTGGTAAAGGGATAACTGGCGATTTTGGGGCGGGCGGCACTGATGGTTGACAACAATGTTGATTTGCCTGCATTGGGCACGCCGGCAATGCCTACGTCGGCGATGAGCTTGAGTTCTAGCTCCAGCCACATTTCTTCGCCTGGTTCGCCACGTTCAGCCAGCCGTGGTGCCTGATTGCGGCTGTTGGAGAAGTGGATATTACCGCGTCCGCCACGACCCCCAGCGAGGACAACGACTTCTTGCTCTTCGTGAATGATGTCGGCCAGCAAATCCCCCGTTTCGGCATCACGAATGATTGTGCCGACGGGTACCTCTAGTAGAAAGGATTCGCCGCCAGCGCCTGTTTTACGACTGGGACGGCCGTGGACACCATGTTCGGCACGGAAGTGATTGCCGCGATGGAAGCGCACCAGACTATTCAGATTGGGATTGGCGCGAAAAAGTATATCGCCACCTTTGCCGCCATCACCACCATCTGGTCCACCATGTGGCACAAATTTTTCGCGACGAAAGCTGATCATGCCATCGCCGCCATTGCCGCTACGTACGTAAATTTTTGCTCTATCAAAAAACATATTGTTTATTACTCTGTTTGTAAGAAATCTTTCAAGGCTGCCAGGCGTGGGTCAATGTCATCAGGGTCACAGCCACAGTCAGCTTCATTTAAGTTTTGGCCGCATTCTATACATAAGCCTTGGCAATCTGGTTTGCACAAAGGTTGCAGAGGAATGGCAATGAGTGCCATTTCACGTACCAATGGTGCCAAATCAACAAAACCATCATCCCCGATGACATATTCACCAGAAGGTGCTGTATTGGCGGGATAATAAAAAAGATCATCTATATCTATTTCAATTGTTTGGTCAGCCGCTTCCAGGCAGCGCACACATTCAAATGACATGCTGCTGTTGAGCGTGCCAGAAAGGTAAACACCTTCTGATGTGCGTGTCGCGCTAAAACTGCCCTGCAGCGGGGTCAAGTCCAAATCTTGCGCAACTCTGATTGTAGGATAATCTAGTTCGATAATCCTACTGGTACCGAGACCTGCTTCTAAAAAGAATCCGAAATTAAAGCGTAGTCGTGATTGTGTTTGCTTACTCATGGGTTTTGATCCTCAAGTGAAGGAGTATAGCATATGGGCATTGTCTCGTGTAGGATGTATACGAAAGATTAACCTGACGACTTTGTGAAATGTGTTATTGTTGTTATGATCAGCTAGACACTGGCGTTTTTATTTCACCTGAGAAACGTTGTCAAGTTTTATGCTCAATTTAATAATATTTTTTGAAGCGGGATGCATGCAAAGATGAATCAGAGCTTGTTGGTGGCGACATATAATCAGGGCAAAGTGGCTGAATTTGCGCAGATGTTGGCTGATTTGCAGGTTGAATGGCTGAGTTTGGATGATGTAGGCTTGGGCAAGGCTACGGCCGTTGCTGAAACGGAACAAACCTTCGCTGGCAATGCCATCCTCAAAGCGCGTGCCTATGCCCAACAAACGGGTCTCTTGACCCTTGCAGATGATTCTGGCCTGGAAGTGGATGCGCTTCATGGTGCACCCGGAATCTATACCGCTCGTTATGGCGGTGCCGCATTGACCCATGTCGAACGCTATCAATTTTTACTGCAGAATATGCAAGCGGTTCCCTGGCAAAAACGCACAGCTCGTTTTCGCTGTGTCATTGCACTTGCCGATCCTGAGGGTGACATTTTAACCACGGCTGAGGGCACATGTGAAGGCATGATCGCTTTAGAACCGGCTGGTAGCGGTGGGTTTGGGTATGATCCGGTCTTTTATCTGCCTGAGCGCGAACTGACGATGGCACAGGTGGGAACGGCCGTTAAACACCAAATCAGCCATCGCGGACAAGCTTTGCAGGCCCTCGCGCCTAAACTGAAGGTGTGGGCAACTTTTGGAGATGTTTCCTGATGCCTAGGGTCGTGCCCGCGGCTGTAGGACAATTTTCCAAATGGTCCCCGCGATTTTGAAAATCACGTTACGAATATACTAAGCACAAGGAGAGTTATTCAATGCAATTATTGGAAGGAAAAAAAGCGTTGGTATTTGGTGTCGCCAACAAACGCTCAATTGCCTGGGGCATCACACAAGCTTTGCACGCCCACGGCGCTGAAATTGGCCTGAGTTATGGCATTCCACAGTTGGAAAAACGGGTGATGCCATTGGCCGCAGAGTTAGACATTCCCTTTGTGGAAAAATGTGATGTCACCCAGGATGCGGAGATCGATGCGGTTTTTGCGAGAGCCACAGAGCATTTTGGCAAGCTGGATATTTTGGTGCATGCGATTGCTTATGCGCCTTCAGAAGAGTTGGTTGGCAGTTATTACGACACGACTAGAGATGGGTTTCGTATGGCGATGGACATCAGCGTGTATAGTTTGGTGGCCTTGGCGCGGGCGGCACGGCCGTTGATGGCCGACGGGGGCAGTATCATCAGCTTGACCTATTATGGCGCTGAAAAAGTGGTGCCGCATTACAATGTGATGGGTGTGGCGAAGGCGGCGCTGGAAGCGTCAACCCGCTATTTGGCCGCCGAGATGGGGCCAGAGAATATTCGCGTGAATGCGATTTCGGCGGGGCCGATCAAGACCTTGTCGGCTGGTGGTATTGCGGGTTTCCGCAAGATGCTAAAATATGCGGGTGAACGCGCCCCCTTACGGCGTAATGTGACCCAGGAAGAGGTGGGTAACACCGCACTATGGCTGTGCAGCGACCTGAGCAGTGGTGTGACGGGTGAAGTGGTGTATGTGGATGCGGGCTACAGCATCATGGGCATGCATGAACCGCCCGAAAACTGGTAAAATTTTTTTGAACCACAGAGCGCACGGAGAACACAGAGATTTTTAGTAAAAAGA
>CAYGMR010000021.1:0-2761 GCA_964350725.1 uncultured Ardenticatenaceae bacterium
GCAGAAGTTTGGCGTACACAATCACCCTATGCCAGTTTCTAAAATTAGGCGATTCGACAAGTTATGAGGACAGGCTTAAAATTGAAACATACATTATCACTCTGGCGTTATCTCAACATGCAACGGCCGTTACACGGTCGAATTTAGAGACAACACACGAATTCAGTGAAAGGAAAAAGATGAAGAAAAATATTAGTTTACTCATGTTTTTAACGCTAATCGCCAGCGTCTTACTCGTCGCTTGTGCCGATTTACAACCTGAAGTTTCCGATACAGCCACCAATGAAAACAAAACGGCAAGCAACTCGGAAAGCACGTCGGCAGAAACACCCGCAGATGAAAACGTCGTCACCTGGTATGTTGGCCCCAACACGGTCGATTGTGAGGGTGAAAGTCCGCAAAAGTGTCTTTTAGTCAAAGAAAATCCAGAAGATGATTATATGTATTTCTATTCCAACATCGCAGGTTTTGAGTATGAAGAAGGGTATGAATACGAGATACGGGTTTTACAAGAACCCGTTGAAAATCCACCTGCTGGCGCCTCTTCCTTCAATTACACGCTGGTTGAAGTTGTCAACAAACAACCCGCCACAACAGAAGGCACTGAGACCGAAGCGCCACAAGGCGAAGTCGTCACCTGGTACATTGGCCCAAACAAAGTTGAATGTACTGGTGTTGGTCCGCAAGAATGTCTGCTCATCAAAGAAAATCCAGAAGATGATTACTCTCTTTTCTACGACAATATTGATGGCTTTGACTATACAGAAGGCAATACATACGAAATTCGCGTTTTAGTTGCACCAGTTGAAAATCCAGCAGCCGATGCCTCATCACTTAGCTATAGCTTGGTTGAAATCGTAGATCAAAAACCAGCAACGGCCGAAGAAGAAAATACGCTTTGGCATGTCGTAGAATATCGGAATCGTGCGGGTGAAATGGTCGGCGTTTTCCCCGACAGTGAAATCACAGCACTGTTCCAATCAGGTCGCGTCGCGGGTAATGCGAGCTGCAACACCTACTTTGCCAGCTACACCTTGGATGGCAATAATGTGGCTGTTGATCCCAATATTGGTTCGACCATGATGTTCTGTGCCCCGGAAGAACTCATGGAACAAGAAGCCGTCTATCTGGCACGCTTATCCATGGCCACCACCTTTGAAGATGTTAATGATCAATTACATATTTTTGACGAAAACGGCGAAATCATCATCATTTTTGAAACCGTCGAATCAGCACCTTTAATCAACACGGTTTGGCAGTTAACAATGTATAACAATGGCAAAGATGCATTGGTTTCGTTAATCACTGACACCGAAATCACCGCTGTATTTGGTGATGAAGGCAACCTTTCTGGCAATGCTGGTTGTAACACTTATAATGCTGCCTTTACCACCGATGACCACAACATCACCATTGGACCCAGCGCAACAACCATGATGTTCTGTGGTGAGCCTGAAGGGGTCATGGATCAAGAAAGCGCCTATCTTGCCGCTATCGAAACGGCCGTTACCTACACAATTACAGGTGATGAGCTCGAACTGCTAAATGATCAAGGCGGCCGCGTCGCCACCTATTTGGCAGCACCTGACCCAACAGAAGAAACATCAGAAGCTGTAACCTCTGACCTGACAGGCGTTGTATGGAAATGGCTTGAAATGACCACACCCATTGGGCAGACCGTGGTTGACAATCCAGAAAACTACACAATCGAGTTTATGGATGATGGGACAGCCGCTATCAAAGCGGATTGTAATAATGTCACTGCCAGTTACAGCGCTAATGAGGGCAACCTCACGATTTCATTAGGTGCAACAACTTTAGCCATGTGCCCTCCAGAATCGTTGAGCGATCAATATCTCAGCAGCCTGACGGGGGCAGCGAGCTACTCCGTCGAAGGCGATCTACTAATTGCGTTACAATTCGATAGTGGCACAATGCGGTTTGGGCAATAATGATTATGCTGTAACTCATTTTGTAAGCCCTGATTTTTATATTGCTTGAAAGACGGCGCATTCTTTGAGATTGCGCCGTTTTTCGACATTGCATTGGAGACAAAATTTTATGCAGCGATTTGGGAAGAATGTGTTGATATGGCCTGTTTTGATTATCCTCTTGGTTTTTTTCTTGTGGGTTATCGTCCAAAACAGTTCCCTTTTCGAACCAAAAATCTTACCCACACCAACATTTGAGCCGGTGGTTCCTACTCAAACACCAGCTCCCCAAGTGACCCAAGACTCTCAAGTAGAAACCGATACGCCTTCTCCCACACAAACGGCCGTTCCCACAGCCACACCAACAAAATCAACAGAAAATACAGCCAGCGCAACGGCCGTTCCCCTCAAGCTATCCCGCTACAACGTAACTGGCAGCTTAAAATATGCGAACGAAGCACGCAGTTTAGGTTTACCTTTTAGCGCCGTTCTGGATTGGAGCGTGAAACCCGATCCTGAAACAAATGGCTTTGACTTTTGGCAAATGGTGCGCCTGGACGAAAATGGCATTCGCGAAACAACTTGGGATGAAATCGAAGAAACAATTCGATTAAACCCTGGTTCTGTGTGGTTAATCGGCAACGAACCTGATGTTGTCTGGCAAGACAATGTCACGCCCCAAAAATATGCCCAACATTACCACGATCTCTATACCTTCATAAAAGAACGTGACCCCAAATCACAAATCGCCATCGGTGGCATATCACAATCAACCCCGCTTAGACGTGCCTATTTAGATATCGTGTTAGACACGTACCTGGCTGAATATG
>CAYGMR010000021.1:2771-14352 GCA_964350725.1 uncultured Ardenticatenaceae bacterium
TTGAAATCTGGAATATCCACGCCTTCACCTTGCGCGAAGAAGCTGATAGTTGGGGCATTGGTATCCCGCCCGGTATGGATGTAACCACCGGCGAATTATATGAGATTGAAGACCATACCGACATAACCATTTTACGGCAGAATATTGTTGATTTCCGCAGGTGGATGGCAGAACGTGGTTATACAAATCATCCGCTTGTGATCACAGAATATGGGGTTCTAATGCCTGCTGATTATGGTTTCCCACCCGCAGTGGTGTCCGAATTTATGCTGAAAACCTTTGATCTATTCGAAAATTTGCGCGGAGAAAATGGGTATGCTGCTGATGAAAACCGCTTAGTCCAGAGCTGGTTTTGGTTTATTTTGTACACGGAACAATATGAATACCAAGCTGGCAATTTATATGATCACAGAAATGGACAGTTAACGCCGGTTGGCGAAACATGGGCTGCTTATCTAAACGGCCGTTACGAATAAATTCCTCCTCATTCCCCGCGACTCATCAGCAAAACAAACGTATAGCAGAATAGATACAACAATTGACATTTATACTGTTAAAGAACATAGATACAAGGAGGCGATCATGCGTAATCGCAGTTCAATCATAGGCGGTCTCATCCTAATCGTGGTTGGGATCCTGTTTTTACTATTGCAGCTTTTTCCTGATTTAGCCGCATGGCTTAATTTATCCAACCATTGGCCGCTGTTGTTAGTTGGGTTGGGAGCTGTTTTTCTGGTGGGTGCAGTAACTGGCTTGCCCCCACTTGCCATCCCAGGCACAATCATCACGGGTATTGGCGCGATTCTCTATTACCAAAACCTCAGCGGCAATTGGGATAGTTGGGCTTATATTTGGGCCTTAATCCCTGGCTTTGTTGGCTTGGGGCTGATTATCATGGCGCGGCTTGATCCCAGTGCGCGTGATGCAGCCAGGGCTGGCATCATATTGCTGTTAATCAGCGCGATTCTATTCATCATCTTTGGCGCTGCATTTAATGGGTTTGGTTTGTTAGGCCAATTTTGGCCAGTCATATTGATTTTCTTTGGCTTATGGTTGTTGGTGAAAAATCGTCGAGAGGGCAAAGGTGCCCCCCTACCAAAAGCGACCTCAAACAAAACAGAAATATCAGCAACATAATGAACCCGTGATAACCATCGTGCAACTTTCAAATAAGGTTCGCGTATTGGTTTTTAGATATTTGTATTTGAAACAAACAATTAGGTAATTCACAAAAAGTGATTTGACTTAAAACAATCGCGTTTTTGTGAATTCCTCAAGGAAACCGCGATTTGATGAATAATCTATTTCAAAGTACTTATCGCGGTTTACCTAACGTTGGAGGTATTAACGATGAGTGAAAAACAATTAGTTCGTAGATCAGATGACCGTATGTTATTTGGGGTTGCCGGCGGCGTTGCCGACTACCTCAATGTTGACCCTGTAATCGTGCGCTTAATGTTTGTGCTATTGGCACTATTTGGCAAAGGATTAGGCGTATTGCTTTATATTGTCTTGGCTATTGTTATGCGCGAAGAAGAAGCGCCGGTTGCCAAAGCCAATCCGTTTGATGAAGAAGAAATCATCATTAAAGATGCCTAAAGTTGCAGGTTGTAGGTTATAGGTTGCAGTAAAGCGCAACGCTTACTTTGCCACTTGCAACCGGATCACCTTATTAGCCCGCTTAAATTAGCTGCTTTCCTCCGGATCGGCTTGTAAAAGCCTCCAATCTCCTGACACCGGAGAGGCAAGAAACGGCCGTTCGCATGTTGACCGCATGTTGAACGGCCGTTTTTTTTGCTAAAGTGCCGCCCCAGTTTGTTTTGAGTATAATCCCGCATGTACATATCAGGCATAAAAAAGGAATCAATGCCTCAGAAAACCGTGAGTTCAATGTCACGGCAAGACAAAAACCTATATAATCATGCGCTGTCATTTCAAGACTCTGGTCAAAATGGCAGTCAAACGTAGGTAGGAAGGGCGACAAACGCCAAGCAAAAAAGGGAAAAGCGAATAAACTGGAACTAATATCTATTTCTAAATGTTAGCTCCAATACACAAAAGCTATGAATGTAGCCTTAGTTCACGATTGGTTAAATCAAATAGGCGGTGCCGAAGACGTTCTGGAAACATTAACCCATGTTTATCCAGATGTACCAATTTATACATCGTTATATTGGCAACAAAAAATGCCTGCGAAGTGGCAAACCTGGGATATTCATACATCCATGATCGATAAGCTGCCCTTTGCCCATACCCGTCATCAAATGTACCTGCCACTCTATCCCATGGCTTTTGAACATTTTGATTTCAGCGACTATGACTTGGTCATTAGCAATAAAAGCGGATTTTGTCATGGCATCGTGACTGGGCCAGAGACGCTGCACGTCTGTTATTGTCTCACACCCACACGCTATGTTTGGCGCTATCATCAATATGCAAAGCAAGAGAATATAAGTGCCCCTGCTCGCGCCGTCTTACCTCCCTTCATTTCATATTTACGCCAATGGGATCGGGTTGCCGCGGATCGGGTTGATCATTTCATTGCTATATCAGAAGAAGTCCGTCGGAGAATCGCCAAGGTCTATCAGCGTGACGCCGCTATCATTTATCCACCTGTGGATACAAGCCGCTTTGATATTTCTAACCAGGTTGATGATTATTATTTATTGGTTGGTCGGCTCGTTCCTTATCGCAACATTGATATTTTGATTCAGGCGTTTAACAAAATGGAACGGCCGTTGCTAATCACAGGATCAGGACGTGACAGAGAACGTTTAGAAGCATTGGCAGGGCCCACTATACAATTTTTGGGTTATGTACCAGATGATGAATTACCCGACTTATTCGCACGCTGCCGTGCGTTTATGTGGCCTGGCGAAGAAGATTTCGGCATCGCGCCAGTGCAAGCGATGGCATCTGGCAGACCAGTCATCGCTTATGCCGCTGGTGGTGCGCTCGAAACAGTCATAGACGGCCAAACCGGTACTTTCTTCAAAGAACAAACGGTTGCAGCCATCATTGATGCTGTCGAAAACTTTGACACAAACAGCGTTGATCCTGGTTTTTTACGTCTACACGCAGAACAATTTGATACGGCCGTTTTCAAGCGTCAACTATCTCAGTTTGTCGAACAGAAAATCGAAGAAAATCAGGTCTCGGCACGCATTCCACAACAACAAGTTTACTAGATATGGAATTACGTACCTATTGGAGAATCCTAAAACGCCGCTGGCTGTTAATATTAATACCAGTCATCATCGTTTTAGGGATCGGCCTCCTCACCTATAAACCAGCACCGCAAGCCTATAACTCTGGTGTGCGCTTCATCGTTGGGCAGGAACCATCTGATGGCGCAGCCCTGCATGATGAGGATCGTTATTATAATTGGCTCACTTCTGAATATATCGTCAACGGCTTAACCGATTGGGTGCGTGGCGGCGAATTTGCCAGTGCAGTAAGTGCATATTTAGCCACACAAGGTTTAGATATTCCGGCTGGTGCAATTCAAGGTGGTTTGGCATCTGACAATGCGCGTAGTATGCTCACCATTTCATTGACGGCGAACGATGCAGCCGCTTTAGAAGCGATGATGTCGGGTGTGATCGTGGTATTAACCGAGCAAAATGCGGATGCATTGCCGCAACTTGGCGGCGATACGGCCGTTCTCACCCAACTCGATCAACCCATCATCAATCCTATTTCGGCGGGCATCCGCAGCCAACTAGATTTGCCGATTCGTATCTTGTTGGCGCTATTTGTCGGGTTGGGCTTAGCTTTATTGGTGGAATATCTTGATCCTACCATTCGCGATCGAGAAACAGTTAAAGACCTTGGTCTGTCGATTTTAGGAGAGATTCCGCGCAAGTGATTGGTAACAAGACCAGCAGTTAAAACTGCACCTACAAAAACAAAGCCGACCTGCATCGGCTGTACCCAGACCGCGTAGGCGGTCTTCGTAATCGTTGCCGTGGTTTCAACCGCCGGGCGACAAAAAGAAGAATTAAATGGAATTTAAGGACTACTTACGCATTTTACGCCAACGTGGCTGGGTCATCATCGTGGTGGCCTTGCTCACTGGCTTTGCCGCATTCGGTTTCAGCAAGATTCAAACCGAAGTGTATAAATCAACGCTGAATTTATTGGTACGGCCGTCGCGGTCAGACTTTGGCCAAACACAATCCGCCAAAATATTACTCGACTCCTACAAAGCATGGCTTTTCAGCAGCTATCGTGCCGAAGCTGTCATTGACGAACTCCAACTCGACATGACCCCCCAGCAATTATTGGGCGATGTTGAAATGGCAGCTGACAGCCTCAGTTTAATGCTCACTCTCGCCGTTGAGAATTCTGATCCTGACTTGGCCAATGATATTGCACGTACCTGGGGCAATTTATTAATTAAATGGCAGCAAACCGAAAATGATAAAAATCGCCAGGAAGACCGCATAACTATCGAATTTCGTGACGATCCGCAAGCTGGTCTCGATAGCCCCAAATGGAAAATCAATACCATTGCTGGCTTTGTGTTTGGCGCAATTTTGGGCGTGATCATTATTTTTATTCTAGAATGGCTTGAGTCTGGGATTGTGCGCCGCAGTGAAGATGTGGAACGCTTTTTAGACATCCCTGTCATCGGCACAATTCCAAATGATTAACGCATACAATTATGTATGTCATTCCTGCGCAGGCAGGAATCCACAAGCATGGATACTCGCCTGCGCGGGTATGACAGCTCAATAAAAATATTATGAACTTAATTACCCTCACCGACCCACGATCACCTGTTAGCGAAGCCTATCGCACGCTGCGTACAAACTTATCATTTTACAGCCTGGATCATCCGATCCAGACATTGGTGGTCACTTCCCCATCCCCGAATGAAGAAAAGAGTACGGCCGTTGCCAACCTCGCTGTCACCCTGGCCCAAAGCGGCAAACGCACCATTTTGGTCGATTGTGATTTACGACGGCCGTCGCTGCACGCCCTCTTCGATTTAGAAGCAGAACCAGGGTTGACCAACTATATTTTGGGTGAAACTGAAGAACTACCTTTGCAGGAAACGGCCGTTGAAAATTTGTGGCTGCTGCCCAGTGGACAAAAACCACCTAACCCGGCCGACATGTTAGGCTCCCAAAAGCTAGACCAAATCATCAGCACGCTCGTCGACAAAGCAGATATCGTTTTGTTTGATGCACCGCCAGTCATTGCCGTCACAGATGCGGCCGTTTTAGGGGTAAAAGTTGATGGCGTTTTACTCGTGTTAACCGCCGGCAAAACCCGCCGCGACCATGCCGAACGCGCCAAAGAAACCTTAGAAAAAGCCAAAATCCGTATTGTCGGGGCTGCGCTGACCAACGCACCGAAAGATAGTGCGGTTGGCAGTTATTAAATAGCTAATCAGCCTTTCAGCATTTCAGCGAATCAGCTGACTAGCCACTTCAAGAGAAAACCATGAAAGGATTAATCTTAAGCGGTGGCACAGGCTCACGTCTGTATCCACTCACTTATTCAAACGCCAAACAACTCATTCCAGTCGCCAACAAACCGATTTTATTCCGCGTGATCGAGTCTATTCGCGATGCGGGTATCACTGAAATTGGTATTGTCGTAGGCAGTACAGGCAAAAAAATTAAAGAGGCCGTTGGTCGTGGTGGACAATGGGGTGTCGAAATAACCTATATTCAACAAGATCAGCCCTTAGGTCTGGCACATGCGGTCAAAATATCGCGCGATTTTCTGGGAGACGACCGTTTTGTGATGTTTCTGGGCGATAATGTGATTGAGGGCGGTATCAGTTCGTTGATTAACGAATTCGCGCATAATGATTGGCACAGTCAAATTGTGCTCACACGCATCGACAATCCACAGCAATATGGTGTGGCTGAGTTGGGTGACGACGGCCGTATCATTCGCCTGATCGAAAAGCCTAAAAATCCACCCAGTGACCTCGCACTCGTCGGCATTTATATGTTCGACAAACATATCTTTGAAGCTGTCGACGGCATCCGCCCGTCCGCACGCGGCGAGTTAGAAATCACCGATGCTATTCAATGGTTGGTTGACCATGATTACACCGTGCATCCCTTCATCAATCGCGGCTGGTGGATCGATACCGGCAAACAAGAAGATATGCTGGAAGCCAACGATTTGGTGTTAGAAGAAATCGATTACACCATCGAAGGATATGTTGATCGCGACAGCAAAGTCGGGCGGCGCGTCTGTGTACAAAGAGGTGCCGAAATTATCAACAGTATTGTGCGCGGCCCCTCCATCATTGGTGAAAACGCCCGTATCATCAACAGCTATATCGGTCCCTTTACCAGCATTGGGCATAACGTACTGATTGAAAACAGCGAGATCGAACATTCGATGGTGTTAGAAGAAAGCAAAATTTGCAATATCGGCACGCGCATCCAAGACAGCCTGATCGGCCGCAAAGTCGTCATCGAACGTTCACCGATCAAACCCAAAGCGCTTAAGCTGACGGTCGCCGACCATAGTCAGGTCGGTATTTTGTAAATCATGCTCAGGGCCGTGTCTCCTGACCGTGCCCGGCTGCAAACTTAGTATGCGCGCATTGTTACAACGTGTTTCGCAAGCCAGTGTGAAGGTCAACGGCCGTATCGTCGGTCAGATTCAACGCGGCTTTGTGATCTTATTGGGCATCACCCACAGCGATACACAAGCTGAAGCTGATTGGTTAGCCACCAAAATAGCGGGTCTGCGTCTGTTTGAAGATGCGGATGGCAAAATGAATGCGTCATTGGCAGATGTCGATGGCGCGTTGTTGGTTGTTTCACAGTTCACTTTATATGGCGATGCCCGCAAAGGGCGACGGCCGTCTTTTTCACACGCCGCCCGACCTGAACAAGCCGAACCATTGGTTGATTATTTTATCGAGCAACTACGTAAACGCGGCTTCCAGGTAGAAACGGGTGTCTTTGGCGCACATATGGATGTGACAATTCATAACGATGGGCCAGTGACACTGATGTTAGAACGTGAGGCTGGTTAAGAACGAGTAAAAAACAGAACGCGGATAAGGGGGATAATCGCGGATTTTATGTACATATCCTCTAACCCCTTCAATGCCCCCGCATATATACACTTAAAATACTTTTAGAAGAGGATGGCTATACGTGTCATTCCTGCGCAGGCAGGAATCCAAAAGTCTGCTGGTTCGTTTACGTAAGAAAAACAAACACTTGACATTTGTATAGCCTATGAAGAGGAATGAAAACCAAAACCGTAACAAGATTTATGCTGACAACGCTAGGAGTTGTCACGTTTTTGTTGTCCGCCTGTGGTAGCCAAACCGTAGAGCCAACCAATCAACAATCCACAGCAGTTGTCATTGAAGCTACGCATACGGCCGTTCCTACAGAAACGGCCGTGCCCCCCACCGCAACATCTACACCAGTTCCCACAGCACCACCCGGCTCCACAGCCACGCCCACACCAGAACCATCAGCCACCCCCAGCCCATTCCCAACCGCAACCGCGATCCCGGCAGAACTGCTCACACCAGCCGCCCACGCCCCTGATGTGCAGCAGCCACCTTATGCAGAAAGCGAATGCAGCGACCGTTTTCCTTGCAATGAAGATGCTGACACGTGGGAAGCAAGAATTCAGGTGCCCGCAGGCTTCAAAGTCAGCTATCTGGCTCAGATCCCCCATCCTGAACTGCCAGAGTTTGGCTCTCAACTGACCAGCATGACATTTGGCCCTGATGGGTTACTCTATGTAGCCACAACCAAAGGTGAAATCTACAAAATCGCCGCTGATGGCAGCTATGAGTTATATGTTGATGGCTTCATCGTGCCAACCGGTTTGGCCTTCCAACCGGGGACAGAGAAGCTCTTTGTGTCTAATCGTGTCGAGGATCGCAACGTCGATGGTGAGGGACAAATCTCAGTGGTCGAAAATGGCGAAATCACGACACTTTTCGACGGCTTGCCTTGCTGCTATATCGGCATGCATGGCCCCAACGGCATCGCTTTTGGCCCTGATGGCTACGGGTATGTCGGCGTCGGCGGACGAGCTGACCATGGCGAAATTTTGGACGGCTCTAACCAGCAAGACGAACTGCAACCTAATGAAGCCGTGATTCTGCGCTTCCATCCAGACAGCGGAGAATATGAACCGTATGCCTGGGGGTTCCGTAATCCCTACGACATCGCCTGGGATGCATTCGGCAATCTGTACACCACCGATAACGGCCGTGACGGTAACGCCGAAGATGGTGACATCGTGCCAGAAGAGTTAAAACGGGTTGAACCCAGTGGGCAGCATGGCTATCCCTACTTCGACTGCCCCGCCTGCTTTGGTATTCCTGATGGCGTTGAAATTGTGCCCCCGGTTTATGAATTTGAGGCTCATAGCGTACCGGCCGGCATCACAACCTACCTGCATGAACAATTTCCTGGCTACTACAACAGTCAATTCCTGGTGTTATGGACAGCCTTGCCTTTTGCCTCCAAAGTTGTGCGATATACGGCCGATGGCACAGTTAGCACCTTTTCAACCGGTTATGCCGCCCCTATCGACGTTGTCACGGGTCCCGATGGCGCACTGTATGTAGGTGACTATGCGACAGGGATTATTTTTAAGATTGAGTATGAAGGGTAGACAAAGTAGCAAGGTTAGTCACCATGTCTGTGACTTTGCCACTCTGCTACTCTGCAACTCTGTTTTTACGTTATAATTAACCCATGAGTTCAGAATTAGAAACACGCATTACTGAGAATTACACGGCCGTTACCGATCGAATCCATCAATCCGCCCAACGTGCAAACCGTGACCCCGCCACAGTTAAACTGGTAGCCGTCACTAAAACATGGCCAATCGACTACCTTTTGGCCGCATACCACGTTGGTATGCGCGATTTTGGTGAGAACCGTGCCGATGAATTGGCACGCAAACGCGGCGCAATGTTTGATGAGTTAGGGTCAAAAGCAGCCAACATCACCTGGCATCAAATTGGGACATTACAATCCCGCAAAACTGGTTTGATTGCTGACAATGCTGATGTTTTTCATGCGCTTGATCGATTGAAGATCGCGCAGCGGTTATCACGACAAATGGTGGAAAACGGCCGTTTACTACCCATCTTTCTCGAAGTTAATTTATCAGGTGAAGCCAGTAAAGCCGGGTTTAATGCAACTACATGGGAAAACGATGCAACTCAACGCCAAAAGCTGCGTACAGAAATTGAAACGATTGCCCAATTACCCGGCTTGCAAATCCAGGGCCTGATGACAATGGCGCCTTGGGGAGCAGCAGAAGATGACCTGCGCGACGTTTTCCGGCGCACACGTTTATTGGCAGAATGGTTGCAAGCGAACATTCCCACAGCCACGATGACACAGCTTTCAATGGGCATGACAGACGACTTTGAAATCGCCATCGAAGAAGGGGCTACACATGTACGTGTCGGCCGTGCTTTATTTGGCACGAGAACAACTAAGTAAGCGTTCGCACAAAAGTTCGTAGGAACGACTTCTAGTCGTGGGCGACTTCTAGGTCGCAGACCGCTGAAACGGTTACTACAAACAAAAACGGAAAGTTGTTTTTAGACGATCACGAAACAACAATAAAACCGTCATTACTTATCACAGGAACAAACATGTCATTTTTAATACCGATCATCAACGCGATTTATTACATCATTCTTATTTTACTCTTTGCGCGTATCATCTTTTCATGGATACGCCCCGATCCCTATCACCCTACCTGGGGACCGATCATGCGTTTTGTTTATCAATTCACGGAACCCATGCTAGAACCGATTCGCAAATTAGTACCAGCCAGCAACGGCATGGATTTTAGTCCCATGATCCTGCTCTTCGGCCTTTACATCGCCCGTATGCTCATCTTTAGTATTTTGTAAAAGACCAGTAACTACACAACCTCTCTGGCTGTGGCCGGTGTCCTCACCGCGACACTATCCGGATCGGTCAGGAGACGCGGCCGGAGCACCTGAATAGTTACAAAGACCATAACAATTGTTTTTCAAATCGACATTTTTATACCGCTATTAAAACGTGAGTGCCTAGCGTAAACCGGTTAAACTGCGTGCAATGACCATGCGTTGAATTTCACTGGTGCCTTCGTAAATTTCGGTGATTTTGGCATCGCGGAAATAACGTTCCAACGGCATTTCTTTGCTGTAACCCATGCCGCCGTGAATCTGGATCGCCTGGGTCGTTACCCACATCGCCGTTTCGCTGGCGTACAACTTAGCCATGCTGGCTTCCATTGAATAGCGCCCACCCGTCTTTGCCGCTGCCATTTTCGCCAATGCAGCCTGATAAATAAGCAAACGACTGGCATCCACACGACATTTCATATCGGCCAATTTCTGCTGAATCATCTGGAATTGACCAATTTTTTGACCAAACGCTTCGCGCTCCTTGGCATAAGCAATGCTGGCTTCGAGAGCAGCTTCAGCAATGCCCAACGCTTGCGAGGCAATGCCAATACGGCCGGCATCCAAAACGGTCATCGCGATTTTGAAACCTTCGCCTTCTTGTCCCAAACGATTTTCAACAGGGCATTGGTAATTATCAAAGATGATTTCGCTGGTAGCACTGGCACGGATGCCTAATTTAGGTTCCTTTTTACCGCGTGCAAAACCAGGTTTATCCGTTTCGATGATGAACGCTGTCACGCCGCGGTGCTTTTTCTCCGGCTGCGTCATCGTGAAAAGAATGATGACGTCGGCATAGGGAGCTGAAGTGACCCACGATTTCACACCATTGATCACGTAATGTGTGCCAGCCTCGTTTAACACAGCACGACTGCGCATCGTGCCGGCGTCACTGCCACTCATGGGCTCTGTGAGGCTGTAGGCGCCGATCTTTTGACCAGTAGCAATGGGTACAAGATATTTTTGTTTTTGCTCCTCTGTGCCAAATTTGAGCAAGCCATGGGCATAGAGCGAATTGTTCACCGACATGATGGTGCCGTGGCTGGCATCTACTTTACAAATTTCGGTTAAGGCCAATGAATAAGCCAACGTGTCCATACCCACGCCACCATATTCTTCCGGCACTTCTATACCCATAAACCCTAACCCACCCATCTCACGTATCGTTTCCAATGGGAATTCACCAGTTTCGTCATGGTGCTCAGCAATGGGGGCTATTGATTTTTGTGCAAAATCTCGGGCGGCATCCTGAATCATTTTGTGTTCATCGGTTATAAAATCAAACATCTTAAACTCCTCCTTAAATTTAACCACAGAGATCACGGAGAAAACTTTGTGTTCTTTTGTGTCTTTGTGGCTTATTCTGTGGTCTTAGGCGAATTCCGAATAATAATCATTGGTATTGCGGAATTCGCTTGAGGCTTTTTCGGATTGAATACCTTATTTATTTTTCCGAAAAAGCCTTATCTTTTACGGCCTGCATAAAAGTTTCAAAATCGGCTGCGATTAGCTCAACCCCTTTTTGCCAGCGGCGGCGTTCGGCAAGCCAGTAACGGCCGTCTTTACCTGTCAATATCTCGTTTGGAATTTCTGGGCGGGTTGGCGGACCAAAACGAAAACGGCTTTTATCTTCATAAAGTGTTTTTTGGTCGA
>CAYGMR010000021.1:14428-17725 GCA_964350725.1 uncultured Ardenticatenaceae bacterium
CGTCCACAGCCCATTTATCTGCTTGTGCAGGAGGCAGATAAGCAAATACATTAATGCGATTGCTGTCTTGGTGCAGTTCACAAACAAAACAAAACCATTTGCCAGATAAGCGTTTCTCACGCCCAGAACGTGAATAGCCGTCAAGCGGAAAATAGTAACAAGTTTGGTTGATGCGGTTGGCCCAAATGATAGTCTGGTTGTTTAGCTGTGGTTTGACAGACGGCCGTTTCTCAAAAGTCAACTCTACCTGATTAGAGTCCATAACCAAATCAATCCCACTGTGCCAACGCCGTTTTAATAGCGCTTCAAGTCCAAATGTCAAGCCCAAAGCCAACAAGACAGAACCAGCACAAGACAAAGAAAACGCAAACTCACTGATCAAACTGCCAGCACCCAACCATAAAATCAAAGCGCGGATGACAAAAAAGCCGATTATCACACCAAAAATCAAAATTAGGATGATGCTGTTACGTAAACCCTGATGTTCGGGGTCTGCATGCAGAATGGTTGGGGAAGAGTCGATTGTATCCATGATTAAATTGTAACAATTCAGAGCCGCTTTGCCCATGCTTTGCTATTTCGCCCGTGTTACAATGTGGGCATGAATGCCTCCATGAATGCCGACACGAACACCCACACCTATGCAGAGTTAGTTATCAATATCGAAGCTGCGCTAGCGGGCACTTTCCATTATAGTGTGTCGCGTGATCTACGCGCCACTCTGCGCGTCGGGCATCTAGTCGAAGTTGAATTCGGGCGGCGGTTGGCGCAAGGCATCGTGATCGGGTTTGACGCGCAAGCCCCAGTTGAAGAGACAAAGCCCATCATCAGCTTAATAGACGCGGAGCCAGCTGTCTTGCCGTGGCAAATCAAGCTGGCCCAATGGCTCAGCAGCACCTATCTTGCACCCCTAAATAGTTGTTTAAGGCTAATGCTGCCACCCGGGTTAACACGTTGGTCTGATACAACTTTTGATATTAATCCCTATTGGGATGGCAGCGGGCGCCTCACTGAGCACCAACAAAACCTACTCGCTTTATTACGCGAAAAAGGGGATTTACGTGGCCGCCAAATCACACGTGCCATCGGCAAAAAATCAGAATGGCAGCCTGCTGCCAATCAATTGGTCAAGCGCAATATTTTACGCAAAGCAACCATCCTCGACCCGCCCCGTATACGCCCTAAACAAATTCGCACCGCCGAACTGACCACAACCTGGCAGCGTGCCGCAACGGCCGTTACCCAACTCGGTCGCCGCAACAAACAAGCTGATATCCTCATCTACCTGATACAGTCTGATGATCCGCTGCCCACAGAAACGGCCGTGCTCGCAGCTACCCAAGCCCAGGAGAAACATCTGCAAGCGCTGGCTGATGGCAATTTGATCACACGGGCCCCTGCCACTGATTGGCCATTGACAATTAAGAATGATCAATTGCCAATGAACAATGGTCAATTATCAACTGAACTCCCCGCAATCGTTAGCCTGGCCGTTTCGGCTCAAACTGCCCTCGCCCACATTCTACAGCTGCGTAAAGGGGAAAAATATTATCATGTGTTAGAACTTTTAGCTGAAGCAGCACGTCCGCTGCCTGTCAGTGATATTTATGCAGCCACAAACACAAACCTCAACCATTTACGCAAGCTGGCAAAGTTGGATTTAATTCGTTTGGGTGAAACGGCCGTATGGCGGGATTCATTGGCTGATAAAGATTTCGCGCCGACCACAGCACCTATGCTCACAGCTGACCAGGCACGCGTGTGGGGTCGCATCAAAATGAGCATGGTAACGGCCGCAGATAATGACATACCACCCATGCCTGTTTTGTTACATGGAGTGACCGGCAGTGGCAAAACCGAAATCTACATGCGTGCCATCAATTATGCCTTAGATCAGGGGCAGCAAGCGATTGTCTTAGTGCCTGAAATCGCCCTGACCCCCCAAACCGTACACCGTTTTTCGGCACGTTTCCCCGGCAGGGTCGCAGTTTTACACAGCCGCTTAAGTGATGGTGAACGGTATGATACCTGGCGGCGTGCGCGCCAGGGCTTATTTGACATCGTGGTCGGACCACGCAGCGCATTGTTTACACCATTGCCCAATTTGGGCGTAATCATCGTAGACGAAGAACATGATGCCAGCTACAAACAGACTGCGCCCGTACCCCCGCCTTATTACCATGCCCGCGAAACGGCCGTTGCCGCCGCCCACATTACCAAAGCGGCCATCATCATGGGCAGTGCCACACCCGATGTCGTTTCCTATCATCGAGCTCAAAGGGGTGAATACCAACACCTTGAACTGCCACGCCGGGTCATGGGCCACCGCCAGCGTATCGACAGTCAGGCAGAACGCCTGCAAATCAACAGCCACTACCAACAACAAACAGACGACCCCGACGACGCACTCACCATTCCGCTACCGCCTATCCAGGTAGTTGATTTGCGTCAGGAATTACGTGCGGGTAATCGTTCGATCTTCAGCCGTGCGCTGGAAACGGCCATTACAGAAACGCTGGCACGGAAAGAACAAGCGATCCTCTTTTTGAACCGGCGTGGTACAGCCTCCTTTATCATGTGCCGCGATTGTGGACACGTGGTCAAATGCTCGCGCTGTGATATGCCGCTCACCTACCACCGCCCACGAATGATGTTGGTCTGCCATCATTGTGGTCGCCATGAACCATCACCACAAAATTGTCCAAAATGTGGCTCAAAGCGCATCAAATTTTTTGGATTGGGCACGGAACAAGTGGAAACACTTGTGCAGCAGCGTTGGCCGCAAGCGCGTATCACCCGTTGGGATCGCGATACGACCGCTGGCAAAAATTCGCATGACACCCTGTTGGCAGGCTTCATCAACCAAGAAGCTGACATTTTGGTAGGCACTCAGATGATCGCCAAAGGCTTAGATTTGCCCTTAGTCACATTGGTAGGCGTGATTTCGGCGGATGTTTCGCTAGGTTTACCTGATTATTACACAGGCGAACGCGCTTTCCAGGTGTTGGCGCAGGTGGCAGGACGTGCGGGACGTGGTTTGTTAGGCGGGCACGTGATTATCCAAACTTACCAACCTGAACATTATGCGATTCAAGCCGCAGCCGAACATGATTTTATTTCTTTCTATTTAGAGGAGATTCGGTTTCGCACCCAACATATGCTGCCACCGTTCCGACGCATGGCTAAACTTGTGCTGGTTGATCCAATTAATGATCGGGGTGAAAGAGAGGCACAAAAGTTGAAGCGGGGTTTAATGCTGCATATCCGTGAAAAGGCATTGGCAGCAACTGAGATTAT
>CAYGMR010000021.1:17735-24127 GCA_964350725.1 uncultured Ardenticatenaceae bacterium
GTGCCGCCGTTCTTTAATCGCATCGACGGCCGTTACCGCTGGCAAATCATCATCCGCGCACCCGATCCGACAAACTTGCTGGCCGACTTCCCGATTCCAAGCTCATGGATTGTAGATATCGACCCGGTGAGCACCTTGTAAATTGACAATTGACAATTGTCGATTGAGTACCCCCGGACGGACTCGAACCATCATCGATCGCTTAGGAGGCGATTGCTCTATCCTTTGAGCTACGAGGGCAAAAAATTCATGTAATCTATGCTTGTCATACCCGCGCAGACGGGTATCCACGCGTATGGGTGCCTATCTGCACAGGAATGACACCTTAGACATTGTGAAACTTTGTGCATCAAAATTATAACAAATTAAACCTATGGAACAATTACCGATATTTGTTTACGGAACCCTGCTGCTAGGACAACCAAACGCCTATATGTGGGGTAAAAGTGTAAAAAAGGTGGAAACGGCCGTATTTCCCCAAGGCCGTTTGTATGATATGGGGCATTATCCCATGCTCGTTGAAGGAGCCGGTGGTCCCGTTTTAGGCGCCATCTTTTCATTGCATGCGATGTATTTTGAGAAAGTCATTCAGCGTCTGGATGCGTTAGAAGATTACAATCCACAAGCCCACGATCAATCACCCTATCGACGTGAAAAACGGACAGTACTGTTGGAAAACGGCCGTGACGTTCGAGCATGGACCTATCTAGGCAACCCCATTTATGTCAAAGCCATGCCACCCATTGCAAGCGGTGATTGGGTCGCACATGCCGCAGCAAAAGGGTCGCCGTTTTTGGATTGGTGGGCCAATGTCGCCACCATAAAAGGTTTGCTCACAAACGATAACGAGGTATAAAAAACCGGAGAAGATAGCCATCAGCTACACATCTCCGGTCATAATCAATGCCAGTCATAATCAATGCCAATTGTCAAATTAAATCGGCATACCCGTTTCCAGCTTTTGCAGCCCTTCCCAGGTACGCATCAGCTCTTCCATATCGGAAACCGATTCCAGATCAATTTCCATGGCGGCACGCAGTTCATCATTATGCAAATTGCGGTCATGCTGCTTAAGCATCGGTTTCACCAGATTGTTGATGAAATCACGTTCGGCACGCGTCGCTTCTAGCCAGAAAAGACGGCGCAAACGCGGCAGCAGTTCATCATCGCTAAACAAATCTTGAATAATATTGCCAAAGATGCGATTCACCTTCACAGAAACATTGTCCAGCTTATCCGCATAACTCATCTCAAGATCAGCGCTTGAAGCAGCACTACTGGGTTGTTCATCACCCAAGAAGCTGATATCGAAATCAGGCTGCGCGGGTGCTGCTGATTCATCGAGGATGTTAATAGCGAACTCTTCTTCAACTGGAGCAGCTTCTTCGGCAGCCACATGATTGTTGCTGGATGGAGCTGGCATTGACGCTGCAATTTCTTCGCGCACAACATCCGGTCCGTGTAAGGCCACGTCCAAGAGGCGTTCATTTGTGTGCAATGCCAATTCACGTTCGCCCACTTCCAGGCGTGCATGTACCGAGCGATCCGGCTTCATGAGTTCGTACATTGTAGCTTGCTGACACACATGGCGGAAATTTTCGCCCACACGCGCAATCAAGGCCTCATAGGCTTCTTGTAAAGTACCGCCGGCCACATTCGGCAAGGTATAGCTGTATTCCTGCCCGTAGCTAGCACGTTCTAAACGTGAATATAGTTCGTGGGCTTCCAAAGTACGCTGTAATTCCGCACCCATCACATCGGCAACCTCGGGCATGAACTTAGAAACCGATTCTTGCATCATCAATTCAACTTGGAACAGAATGCGCTTGATCGGGATTTCAATGCCGCTTGTGCCCCAAATCAAGTTGTCATAGGTTACATCACGGTCATCCCAATATTCGGTGCCATAACTTTCGAGCAAGGTGTCCACTTCGCGCTGGATTGAATCTTGCACTAAGCCTTGGACGCCGTTCAAAGTCGGACGCAGCAAATTGCGGAAACGTTCGTCGCTGTTGGTGCGCGTGCTTAGCTCTAACAATGCGTTGTGGAAGGCACGCGGCAGCTCTTTTTGCTGACGCATGAGGATGTTTTCATAGCGGCGTTCTTGCAATTGTTCCCAACTATTGGCAAAGGGTGGATGGACACCACGGTGCGCCAACTGTTTTTCATAGTAGAAGCGTAATGCCTGTAGAGAATTACGAATGCGTGTGGCGGCTTCGCGTAACTGGCTGCGTACACGTTCCGTCTTGATGAAAGTAACAAGGCGATCACGCAGCAACGGTATTTCGCTCAACTGCAACAAGGCTTCTTTGGTATCGGGATCAAATGGATCATCCAGATTAACAGTACCCAATTGGTCACTAAAGGCTTTGACAATACGCTCAGTTTCACTAGCAAACTCTGATGGCGCGTTATCCGGGTCTTGTAGATAAAGAGCGGACGGAGTCATCACCAAAAAATAGGGGCGGTTGTGGCCCCGGTCAGCATAACGTTCCCAATAGTTAGGTGCGATGTACCGTGTGACTTCTTTAACTTCCAGTTCTGCTTCAGGCAGACCAGAGTTGAGGCGATCAAATGCTTGGCGGATATTGCCACCATTAACCGCCAAGAAAATCTTGGAGGCTGCTTCGTCTAAATCACCACCTGTAAGACCAAAGAGACGATTTTCTTTGATCCAGTTAACGGCCGAAAGTGATTTCATCTCATCGACACGTTGACGACCCGCATCAGTGACAAGCACAATCATGGCATCTTCGCGTTTCATTTCCTCAAGGGTGATGGCTTCGTGCAATTTCATACCTGCACCTAAGCCGGGTACATCGACGATGCGCAAGTAGCCGTTCATGAGCAAATTGGGCATGTCGGCGCGTGGATGAATTTTGAATGTTGCCGATTTGATCAGGCGGATTTGGCGTTGATTGCTACCTTTGAAGCCATCTTCGCGCAAATGTTTAAGCCCATTTTCATCCTCTAAGGCGATGCTTTGTGGCGGCGGTGTGCCAGCTTTGAAAAGCTCTTTGTTGTTCTCAAAGGAGGTGATGCAATCCAGCAGGATTTCGAGATATTCGTCACGCTCGGCTTTGGCATTGCCGCTGCGTTCTTCGATGATCGCTTTGATGTCAGCTTCGGCTTGTTCGCGTTCGCCACTGTTGGTGATGTCGAAACCATCAATTTCGCCGAGTTGACAAAGACGACGCACACGTTCGGCAAACTCTTCACGGCTCCAATAGCTGAGCACAAGGGATTCAGCTTCGCCTTCGTCCGCTTGTTCGATATAAACGATTGTGCCAGTAACGGCCGTTACGGCCCCAGTTGGCAACAAATTACGACCCAATAAAGAGTTGATCAAAGTGCTCTTGCCAACGCCTGTGCCACCAAAGAAAACCAAGGTGTAGGTACGTTGACCCAGAATTTTTTGCGCTTCGTCAATGCTAAATTGGGCTTGTGGCACGGCACGAATCAAATAGTCGCGTGTGCTGTCAATCGTTTTTTGTAAATCAACCCAAGTTTCGACCTGTGCCGGACTAATATGGGGTAAAGTTTCAAGGGATGTTTTTAGTTCTGTATATGTATCTGCTTTTTTAGGACTCATCAGTTAATTCCTTTCATAATCGAGACGGGTAAAATTATCATTTTTGCTTTTAGGCTCATATTCAATTCAGTATACACTGTTTTGGGTTAAATTATCTACCAAATGTTGAATGCTACTTATTGATTTCATAGTAACAACCAGTTGTTTATTCACTGCCGACATATGGATTCCTATCTGTGCAGGAATGACCTGGACGGTTATTATGCGACAACAAATTGTCAATGGTTTTACGCTAATCACTATTACGTAACCAGAGTAAAAAGGTTGCACAATGGGTAAATTATGCAGCGAGCTGAATAAGTGCAACATATGAACTGGATGTTACAAAGACGATTTAGACTTGATTTTGCTAATCAAGTATGCTAATCTTCTTTTGTGACGCAATGCGTCATACGGAGAAATATACTTATGCAATCAACAACATCAACAAATCGCTTCATAGCAAAAAACGGTCAACTGGTTTGGACACGGCCGTTGCGTGCGGATGACACCCCTGTGTTGGTGGATATTTTTGAGCACATGAGTTCCGAAAGCCGTTACCACCGTTTTCAACAAACCGTCGACCATGTACCCGAACAACGCATCTGGCGGGAAGCAGAACAAATTGCAACGGCCGATCCGCAACGTAATCATGGTTTGCTGGCTTTCTCTACGGAGAAAACTGGGGAAGAGATTCCTTTGGGTGCTGTGCGTTGGGTAGCGTTAAGCGATGATGAAGCTGAGGTGGCGATATCCGTACGTGATGATTTTCAAGGATTGGGCATCGGCACAAAGATGATGCGGCTGTTGGCAGAAAAAGCGCGTGAACATGGTTTTGAGCGCTTGAGTGCAAATATTGATAACGACAATCCCGCCATCCTGCATCTTTTTGCAAGTCTGCCTTATGAGGTGCTGCGTACGCCCAGCGGCCATTCATCCGACATCCTCGTCCTCTTAACCCAACCACGTGAACCAACTAAAAAGCATACAGATGGGTTGTTAGCGGGTTATTATTAATCCTGCCCTATCGTAAGAACTAAATTGCCATAAGGATCAACGGCCGTTTCCCATCCAGGCGCTACAACCGTTGTCGTATCATATTGGAACACAATCGCAGGGCCATGAAAACGATGGCCAGGTTGTAGTTTATCGCGATCAATCAAGACGGTTGGCAACGGCCGTTGATCAAACCACACCTCTTTTTTACCCATTATTGCCCCCCTCATGTCTGTGTCGCTTGGTTGTTGGGTTTTTAACTCAGGTGGTTTTACAGGCGCAACGGCCGTTAGACGCAAAGTCACAATTTCAAGCCCGGCTCCGACTTGTGAATATCCATAACGAACAGCATGCGCCCGATTAAAATCAGCCACAATATCACCCTCGGCAGCGGGCAGATAGGGAATCGTCAATTCATGCGACTGCCCCACATAACGTATATCCAGACTGTAGCTCAGTTTTAACGTTTCTTCCGCGTACCCTTCGGCGTACATCTCATCTTTGGCACGAGCTGCCAAGGGTTCAAATTTGGTTTGCAGCCACCTGTCAAGGTTAGTGCTTACGGCCGTTACCGTCTGCAAAACCGTCAACGAATAATCCATCGTGGGTTGCGCAGCTAACATACCCAAAGCGGACAAGACCCCAGGGACAGGCGGTACTAAAATACGCGGGATTTGCAAGTTTTGAGCCAGTTCACAAGCATGCAAGGGGCCAGCACCACCAAAAGGAATTAGTGTAAAAAGTCGTGGATCGTAGCCGCGTTCTACTGAAATACGCCGGATCGCACGTTCCATATTGGCATTCGCAACTTGTAGAACACCCCAAGCAGCTTGTACGGCCGTTTCGACGCCCATGGATGCAGCTAATTGTGTCAATGCGCTGCGGGCAGCAGCCATCTGTAGTTGCATATGCCCACCCAGGAAATTTGCGGCATCGAGGCGACCGAGCACAAGATTTGCATCGGTGACTGTAGCTTGCAGCGCGTTTGGGGGTTGACGGCCGTAACAAGCTGGCCCAGGCACTGCCCCCGCACTTTTAGGCCCTACATGCAGTGCACCACCCGCATCCACGCTAGCAATACTGCCCCCACCTGCGCCAACAGTATGAATATCGATAATGGGTAAGCGCAAAGGCAAACCGGCAATTTCGCCTTCTGAAGTCGTCGGCAAATTGCCCGCACACAAAGCCACATCCGTACTGGTGCCACCCATATCAAAGGTGATTAAATCATCAAAGCCAGCTTGTGCGGCAACAAAACGCGCCCCGACCACACCGCCAGCCGGACCAGACAATGCTGTGCGTGCGGCTTGCACGCCAGCCGTTTGGGCACTAATCACACCGCCGTTACTTTGCATCACAGTCAAACGACGTTGACCTAACCCGGCTGCGAGACGAGCCAAATAGCGGCTCATCAGCGGCGCGACATAGGCGTTGATAACAGTCGTGGCGGTGCGTTCATATTCCCGATATTCTGGCAAGATTTCACTTGAAAGGGAGATAAACAACCCCGCACGCCCTTCTGCCTGCGTCCATGTCTGTAATTGTGTACGCAGACGCTGTTCATGTTTAGGATGCAAACATGAAAACAGGAGACAAATCGCAACCGATTCAATATTATTACGCGCCAGGATGGGCAAAAATGGTTTTAGGCTGTCATCCTCCAACGGAATCAGGACTTCACCTGTTGCTGTGACGCGTTCTTGTACGCCAAAACGCAACGCTTTGGGTACGAGTGGTGCTGGTTTTTGCGGCACAAGAGCATACAAGTCAGGGCGATTTTGGCGGACAATGGCTAACACATCACTGGAACCGCTGGTGGTCATCA
>CAYGMR010000022.1:0-3794 GCA_964350725.1 uncultured Ardenticatenaceae bacterium
CTGGTTGACGGGCTGCCAGATGATGTGGCGAATGCACATTGTTAAACGCTTTGATTTGCGCATCAATATATGCGCTTTTTTTGTGATCTTGGGTGCTATCGAGCGAAATTTGGTAGTCGGCACTTTCTAAAATAATCATTTTCATAGTTGCCAATTATAGCGGATAATAGGCTTGGAGATAGAATTATATGATAGAAATTCCGTACATTACAACGGCACAAATGATTGAAGTTGATCGAGCTATGGTCGAGGATTACCATATCGACCTGATCCAAATGATGGAAAATGCCGGACGTAACTTAGCGGCTTTGGCACGCAGACGCTTTTTGGATGGCGATCCGCAAAGTAAAAAAATACTTATCTTGGCCGGACATGGCGGTAATGGCGGTGGTGGTTTGGTGTGTGCACGGCGTTTATTCAATTGGGGTGCTGATGTGATTGTATTTTTGAGTACGGCCGTGCAGCAATTTAAGGGTGTGCCAGCCCAGCAGCTTGATATTTTGGGGCGTATGGGGATTCAAGTGAATGTGCAGGGTGACACGGCCGTTTCTCTACCGCCCGTCGATTTAATCATTGATGCCCTTATTGGCTATTCATTATCTGGCAATCCACGCGGTGCCGCCGCGCAATTGATCCATGCCGCCAACTCACATACAGCACCGGTTTTGAGCCTGGATGCGCCTTCGGGTGTTGATACAACCAGTGGTGAGGTACGCAAGCCAGCCATCCACGCCAGCGCGACGATGACATTGGCCTTGCCGAAAAAAGGATTATTACCTGCACGCGCCGCGGGTGTGTTGGGTGAACTTTATCTGGCCGATATTAGCGTCCCGTCGGAATTGTATGCAAGGATGGGGTTGGAAACGGCCGTTGACCCCATTTTTGCCCAGGAAGAAATCGTACGCTTGTTTTGATAAAGTTGAGGTTTTGGAGCCGTTTTTATATGAGCATTTTCAATCAGAGATTTTCCAATTTGGTACTTTCACTATGCGCTTTGGTCCTCTTATCAGCCGGTTGTAATGCGCAAGAGGACGGCGAGTTTAACGCACCAGGGCCAACCATTGCGGTGGTTGATTTAGGAGAATTTGATACCCATATACGGCCGTTGACCTACGACCTCGATACCCAACAGATTCTTGCCCAACAAATCGCCCTCAACGCCCCTGAGTTTCAAGCGCACGCCCAAGATTTCACCACATCTGAACCGCTGCGCACTGAAGTCTTCAGCATCTATCCCATCCGTGAAAGCGATATGACAGATGATACTGCTACATGTAATGACACAACTTGTTACCGTGTCGATGCCTACAACTATGCCAACAATTCATCCATTTCTGCCTGGGTAGACATCAAAAATAACCGACTCGTTCATGCCACACGGCAGTCACAATCCCAGCCAGAAATCCCGCCACATTTGACCCAACGCGCCTTAGAAATTGCGACCACTTCTCCAGAGGTGGCCGATGCGCTCGGTTTTGACCCCACACCCGCTGATCCTACGATGCCCAATGTCAAAACCTCATTGAACAATACCGCTTGTGAAACATCGCGCCATTTATGTGTCGCTCCCACATTTTTGGTCGATGATAGAGCGTTGTGGGCGATTGTCGACTTGACTGACGAGCGTTTAGTGGGTGTAGAATGGACAGATTTGGGTGAGATGGATGTCATTCCCACCGAGCGCACATTACAAAGCAACAGGGTATTTGAGGATTACTGCCAGAAATCGACTGCGTTCGCGCAGGATGGGTGGGAGATGACCACGATGCTCACAAGCTCGGACGGGCTACGGCTTTCTGATGTGACATTTGCTGGCAAACCTGTCTTGCGCAGTGTGAAGTTGCCTGATTGGCATGTGAGTTATTCAGAGCGTGCGGGTTTTGGTTACAGCGATGCAGTGGGTTGTCCGATGTTTAGCTCGGCGGCGGTGGCTGCCTGGAGCGGCCCTCAAATCGAGCCCATCGAGGAAAATGGAGAAGAAGTCGGTTTTCGTATCGTCCAAGATTATGCGCATACAGAATGGCCCAAGCCGTGTAATTATCGTTATCAGCAGTGGTATGATTTTTATGCAGACGGCCGTTTCCGTATCAGCGCTGTCAATTTAGGACGCGGTTGTGGCAATGATGGCACTTATCGGCCCATCTTGCGCATAGACCTGGCTCCTCCCGTTGATGGCGGTCACACTTTTGCTGAATGGAACGGCCGTAATTGGGACACTTGGCCAGTAGAAGATTGGCGTTTGCAAGCTGAGAACACACCCTATACGCCAGAAGGTTATCAATTTCGTCTGACTGATAACACCGGCGGAGGCTATTTTATGGAACCTGGCAAGGGTCAATTCCCGGATGGCGAACGCGGCGACAATGCCTTCACCTATGTCACCACCTATCAGGCTGACGAAGGTGATGCCGATTTGCTTACCTTGGGGCCATGTTGCAACACAGATTATCAACAAGGGCCGGACACATTTATTAACAACCCTCCGCAAACGATCGAAGGGGCAGATTTAACAGTGTGGTATGTGCCCCAAATGAAAAATGATGACACACCAGGTCAAGAATATTGTTGGGCAAATGCCTATGTTGAAGAGGGGAGGTATGCTGCTGAAGTCTGGCCATGTGCTGCCGGGCCAATGTTTGTGCCTTTCAATGGGGAATGATATGTCAAATATAAAGCTGAAATTTGGGTTAATTAGTGCCGCCATTTGTTTGTGGATGCTGGCAGCCTGTGCCGCCACAGAGACCCAAAATGATTTACCTCCGTATGCAGGGCCTGTTGGTCATGTGACCCATTGTCAGGTTGCCCCACAGTTTGTTTCTGAGACGGGGGTTAGTTCACAGGCGATGTTGGGCACAACACTTCCAGATGTGATGGGAATTGCGATCTGGGACCCCAATATGCCTGATGGTGGTGTTGTTCAACATGAAAGCTGGGATGATGCCGGTTATTTAGGGCCATATGAATATGACGCAACAGGTAACGTTTATACAGCCGCAGTCCCCTATGTGAGTCTGGATAATAACCCACCAGCCGATCAAAATAAGGTTTATAAGATTGATACGCATACGGCCGAAATGGATTTGTTGATGGATGTGCCGGCCGCCAGTTTGCCGACAGCGGCCAACCCCTTTGGCGTGTTGGGATTGGCTTACGATTGTGATACGAACAGCTTATATACAGCTTCGGTTGCTGGATCAACGCCAGATAAAGAAAACGGCCGTATTTCACGCATAAACTTAGTTACTGGTGAGGTCGAGGATCAATTAGAAGATATAGATGCGATTGGCATTGGTGTTTTCAACAGTTCAACTGGCAAACGTTTATATTACGGCCGTGCACGGGCCGGTGTGGTCTATTCGATTTTGTTGGACAACGCAGGCAACTTTGTAGGCGAACCGCGGCGTGAATTTTCTCTAGTCGATTTGGGACTCAACACAACTGATAAAATTCGCCGCATTACCTTTCCAACTGACGCTGAAATGCAAATGAAGGGCGTCGATTTCAATTACAATCCTGTTGTTTCAGGCGATGCTGACCAGACGATCTATAATATGCACTATGTGATCGATGAAGATACCTGGGAATTGGTTGATGTGGTTCTGCCCGAGGATGAAGAGGGTTAGGGAAATAGCCACCACGAACTTGTAATGAGCAGTGTGCGCCGGCTTGATGGGGAAATGTTGAAATCTGTGGCATGTTTTTCTTGGAAAAAACGTAAGGGCGGGTTTCAAACCCGCTCATAACCGTCAAAATCGCTTCCCCAAAAAGCAGCCCTTCTGACTATCAACAGTTTC
>CAYGMR010000022.1:3804-23909 GCA_964350725.1 uncultured Ardenticatenaceae bacterium
CCTAAACCTGTGCTGAGTTTGTCGAAGTATTCGCTGTAGTCTCCAATTGTAAAGCAAATTATGCACACTCTGAACCACGCCCAAAATCGCTTCCCGAAAAATTAGCCCATCTGCCTATCAACAGTTTCGATAGCTACTTCAATCTCATCTAAAATTGAAGGATCATCAATTGTGGCCGGCATGCGAAAGGGTTCGTGATCTGCGATCTTTTTCATCGTGCCGCGCAGCACCTTGCCAGAGCGGGTTTTAGGCAGCCGATCCACGACAGTCGCGATCTTGAACGCGGCCACCGGTCCGATTTCAGCGCGTACCATTTTGACCAGTTCCGCGACAATTTCAGAATCGTCACGCTGCACGCCCGCTTTGAGCACTACAAACCCCATCGGCACTTCACCCTTAAGCGCATCGTGACGGCCGATTACCGCACATTCAGCCACATCAGGATGCGCCGACAAAACACCTTCCATTGCCCCTGTCGAGAGGCGATGGCCAGCCACATTGATGATGTCATCCGTGCGGCTCATGATGAAAACGTAACCATCGGCATCTTTATAACCGGCATCGGCCGTATGGTAATAACCTTCATGTTGGGTCAGATACGCTTTGACATAGCCAGCGTCATTTTGCCATAATGTCGGCAGTGTGCCGGGTGGCAAGGGCAATTTGATCACGATGTCACCGATTTCTTCGGGCACGGCTTCTTCCTCAAAAATATCCAATATACGCACATCATAACCGGGCACGACTTTGCTGGCCGACCCCGCTTTTACCGGCAAATGTTCGATGCCTAATGGGTTGGCAACGATGGGCCAGCCGGATTCAGTTTGCCACCAATGATCGACAACCGGCACACCCAACAAATCTTCGGCCCAATGCAACGTGTCAGGATCACAGCGTTCACCAGCCAGGAAAAGCGCACGTAAACTGCTGAGATCATATTTTGCTGTGTAGGTGCCAGCGGGGTCTTCGCGCTTGATGGCGCGGAAAGCGGTGGGGGCTGTGAACAACACATTGACACCATGCTCGGCGATCACACGCCAAAATGCGCCGGGATCGGGTGTGCTGACGGGTTTGCCTTCGTATAAAACGGTGGTGCAGCCCTTGAACAGAGGTGCATAAACGATATAGGAATGACCCACAACCCAACCGACATCCGAAGCGGCCCAATAGACATCCCCCGCGTTGCTGGCGAAAATATTAGACATCGACCATTTGAGTGCGACGAGATGCCCGCCGTTGTCGCGCACAACCCCTTTGGGAATGCCGGTTGTGCCGGAGGTGTAAAGGATGTAGAGCGGGTCAGTGGCGGCAACAGGCACACAATCGACAGCTACGGCCGTTGCCATCATCTCAACCCAATCAAAATCACGACCGTCGATCATGCTGGCCGCAAGCTGCGGCCGTTGAAAAATCAAACATTTTTCTGGCTTGCTCGTGGCTGTTTCAATCGCTGCGTCGAGCAGCGGTTTATATTTAACAATTCGTGACGGTTCGATACCGCAAGATGCCGACATGATCACCTTGGGTTTGGCATCGTCAATGCGCGTAGCTAATTCATTGGCCGCAAATCCACCAAAGACGACCGAATGAATGGCACCAATGCGCGCACAGGCCAGCATCGCCATCGCTGCTTCAGGAATCATGGGCATATAAATGATCACCCGATCCCCTTTGGTGACACCCATGTCGGTTAATACGCCGGCCAATTTAGCGACTTCATCACGCAGTTCACGGTAGGTATATTTTTTGATTGTGTTGGTAACAGGGCTGTCGTAGATCAGGGCGAGTTGGTCGGAACGCCCGTTTTCCACATGCAAATCTAACGCATTATAACAACTATTGACTTCAGCACCGCGAAACCAACGGTAAAATGGTGGATTACTATCGTCTAAAACCGTGTCCCATTTTTTATACCAATGGACATCAGCCGCGGCCACCGCCCAAAAGGCTTGCGGATCAGCTTGCCAGCTTGCGTAAACTTCTGAATATGCCATCTTTCCTCTTGACCTTTATGTTTCAATGAGGGTTGAGCTTGTCGAAACCCGGGCTTCGACAAGCTCAGCCCTCATTGGTTAATTTACAAAACATACAAGACTCAATCAATCCCAGGTGCGCTCATCCAAAATCGGTGGGGCATCTGGTTCAAGATTTTCGACGATTTCAACGGCAAGGCGGAATTTAATTGCCTCGCGTGCCGTTTTTTGAATACGCGCCGCTAAATTAGCTTGGGCTGCATCTGCTTTGGGGACAATATGCAGCGCCAATTCATCACGATGCGCGACCCGTGTGATCACGGCCTGATAAGCGACGACTTCGGGGAAACGCGCCATCATGTTGGCCAATTGAGTTGGATGCAAGAACATGCCGCGTACTTTTGTGGCTGCTCCCACACGCCCCAGCCATCCTTTTAAGCGCAAGCCGCCGCCATCATGCGCTGATTCCGGTATGATGGCGGACAGATCGCCCACGCCAAAACGCACAATGGCATAATAATTTTTGAGCAGCGTGACAACGACTTCACCCGTTTCGCCATGCGGCAACGGCCGTCCGCTGTTAATGTCACAAATTTGCACGATGGTGTCGTCGGGGATGCGCCAGCCGTCATAGCCATCGACATCATAACCCAAATTGCCACATTCGGCCGTGCCGTAGGATTGATACACAGCAATGCCGTGGTCGTTTAGTTCTTGTTTTAATGAGGGGGGCAGCGGCTCTGCCAACACAAACGCTTTTGTCAAACCAAGCTGAATGCTTAGCGCGTTGGCTTTATCGACAAGTGCTTTCAAATAACTAGGCAGGCCTACATAACCAACAGCTCCGAAAGCCGCCATCGCTTGAATTTGCTGTTCCTGGTTACCAATACCACCGGGAATCACCACACAACCGATGCTGCTCAGTCCATCTTCCAAAGATGCGCCAGCGGGGGTCATGTGATAACCGAACGCATTGATGACCACATCACCTGCCTTAAAGCCGGCGGCTTTGAGACCCGGCGCCCAACGCCCGGCATCAGTTACGGGCGGTTCAGGTTCGTTAATCGGCCCGGGCGATTGGAAAACACGGCGCAGGCTGCTGATGGGGACACCCAATAAGCCGCCAAAAGGCGGATCTTGTTTCTGTAATTCGATTAAGTCGTCTTTGCGGAAAACGGGCAGTTTTGCCAGATCGGTGACGCTTTGTAGATCATCCGGCGATAATCCGGTTGCATCTAGCCGTTTTTTGAAGCCCGGCGCATTTTGAAAAAGCGTAGATATTGTTTCTTGAACTTTAGAGTCGAGATCGCCCATGGAGAATCCTTATATAAGACTATTTTGCAAGATTGGTCTATAAATCCCATTATATACGCATAATTAGCTGCCTTCAACGCCAGACGCGCATTTTTTAGAGCTTTTGAGTATGCTCAATTTCGGCCGTACTCTGTTGAATCCGGGTGCCATAGGACACCGCAGTTTGTAAAAGTTTAAAGGTGGCGCGTAAATACGGCCGTTTACAACCAGATGGAAAGGATTCTTATTTCTGAAGCTTCTTTTGCCCCCATTTGCGGATGGAAGCCGCATTATCGGATTGGGTCTTTAGCATATATTCGTTGCCGTAAAATTGTGTGGACACCTGGTAAAATGTTTTGCGTGTTGCAACCTGTGGGATGCTTAACCCTTTGTCGATAAGCGCACGTAATGTATCAGGTGGGAATTGAGCGCCATAATCGCTAATGACATCGGCCACGCCTTTGTTAATGCCCTCACTCTTATAATCTCGGCTTTGATCCAATAATGTTAAACAAATCTCAAGTGGATCTTCTTCCAATTGTGCCAGAAAGGGGACGGCTAAACGTTTAAGCCAACTGGGCAGCCAAACAAATTCTGCAAGGCTCGACAATAAAGCAAAATCAAAAATCGGATCGGCAACCTCAGATTGAATGAGTTCCATATTGCGGATGGCGTCGGCAATGTCGGCTGGCTCAGCCCCTAATTCTTTTAATAGTTTTTTGACGGCTTTAACATCGCCTACCATTTGCGCATCCATCAACTGCCGGGTGATTGGTTTGCTGCCAATCTCCTGGCTATCGGTTAACCAAGCCCAACATAATTCGAGTTTTGCAGCAGAAGATAATTGGGGATGATTCATCCAAAACTCGACGACCTTTCTGCCTTGTGCAAAACTCAATGAGCGCTCAAATTTTGTGGAAAGTTGCCAAATCCACCAGGTGGTTTCGTCCGTTGAGATTTCTGGGCAGTTGATGATCCATTCTGACAAATCTATCCAGCCCGCCGTGGGCATATCATCAAAAGAATTGTGCGGGTTGGCTTGCAATGTGAGCATAATTAAATTGAAAGTGCCTGTATCTAATAAATTTTCTTTTGCAAGGTAATGGAGGATGAGATCGAGGCCATATGGAATACCGTATTCTTCTGCGGGGCTGGTTGTACCGAGGGTATAGGCAATTATTTTGTGTTTGGTTTCTGCGCGAACCTTTTTGTTTTTGATGATTTCGGCCGTGCCATAACCAAAGATAAACGGTTCGTACATACGATCTTCGATTAGCCAGGTGAGGTCACTTCCGTATTTTTCATAACCGTAGATGTCGATGTAATATTTATACAGGCCCTTTGCCAAACATTTTTCGACTAGTTGTTGTTCACTCGTGGGGATTTCGAGGAATGCGAAGAATTTCTCAATGTCAAAAATGTCCTCTTCCTCGTATTCATCTTCTGCGTCCCAATCCATATCTTCGTTCGCCAGATGGGCAGCGATGGGAGCAAAAAAGTCCACAGCCAGGTCATCAGCTTCATCGTTTTCGGGATCGTTAAGTTGTTGTTGCGCGATCATCTCTGTGATGGTTTCTTGAGTTTCTTTGATTGTGTCTCGGGCTTGTGTTGGCTCTATTTCGTTTGCATTCAATACAATCGTGGTGAAATCAAGGTTTTCACTGCTGCAAAGTGCAAGCAGGTTTGGGGGCATGGTTTTAAGGGTGATGCTATCCCAGCCTATTTCGATAAAGTTTTTGTCACCAGGATTGAACGCTTTGATACGGCCGTACCACCCACCTAAATCTGTATCGAAATCTGGGTCTTTCACACCCTTTTTCACAACAATAGAGTCACCAATCTTAAACGTAGTCATGTTTCTGCTCCTTGTCTACTCTTGTTGACCCTATTTTAACATATAGGACAATAGAAACGAGATCGCGGCAGATAGTGACCAGCCTAATCCTTTCTGACGGCACGCGGCAACTATGTCTGGTTTGATTTTTGTTGCGATTTGTTTGATGGCTAGCGCAATTCGTTTTTGTGTCTCTTGATCTGTTTGAGGTTGGGCCTGGACGAGGGTTATGAGCGCAACGGCCGTTTCTTCCTCTCCCACATCCACCAGTAGAGTCGACATCTCAAAAATAATATTGAGCACTTTGGGTGTGTAGTTGATACGGTTGGCCAATTTGAGCGCTTCCTGGTAACGGCTTAAAGCCAGGGCATAATCGCCTTTATCTTGCGCGATACGGCCGAATAAAGTGAGAGGATAAGTCAAGGCGCGGCTGTTGTTGATCGCTTTGAAGGCAGCATACGCTTCGTGGGCATATTGATAGGCTTGTTCTAAATCACCTGCATGATAGGCTACAAACCCGAGGTTGATAAGGCTGGCACCTATGCCAAATGCATCCCCAACTTCCTGATAGAGTGCCAAACTCTGTTGATAATAGGCTTTCGCGGCTGGATAATCTTCGATAGCCCGCATCACTTCACCTAAATCGTTAAACACACTGGCCTGATAAATTGGTTCCGGCTCTTTTTGCAGAAGGGTGTTGGCTTCAAGCAAATATTGCCGGGCGGCTTCAAAGTTACCCACTGTACGCTCTATATTGGCTAACGTGATCAGGGTAGCGACGAGTTTGCGCCCACCCCATTGGCGCCGGATGCTTAAACTTTGCAGGCACAAGGCTTTGGCTAGAGGTAAGTTGCCAGTGCGGCGTGCCAACGCTCCTTGGTCATGCAAAATATGGGCTAATTCCGGTTCTGCCTGCAGGCGTATAAAAAGATGTTCACATTGTTGCTGAAGCGTCTTTGCCGCAGCAAAATCACCTAATTTATAGGTGAACCAGGCTTGTCGTGAGAGGATACGGCCGTATACAAGTGAGAAGGATGAATTATGAATTATGGAGGAAGAATTTGCCTCGATTTGTTGTGTTGCTAGCCGTAATATCTGTTCGCCTTCTTGCAGCCAACCACGGGTGTCAAAAAAGATGTATACAGTCGGCAGCGCTTTATCCAGGGCTGTGAAATCTAGTCGGGAAACGGCCGTTTGCCACGCCAAACGCACATTATCCAGTTCGTCTGCGACCCGATCCAACGCTTTTTTTTGTTGTTTGCCGATGATGCTGCTTTCTTCTTGCTGCAAGAAAGTTGTGTAGAAATGATAATGGCGGTCAAGTAACGCTTCGGTTTGCTGGCATTGTTCTACTGCTAAGCCGCGTATCAAGGGATGTAGACGATAGCGTCCACTTTTGATTGGTTGCAACAAAGATTTGGCGGCTAATGTGCGGATCGTTTGGGTGCTTGTTTTACAGATGGCAATGACGGCCGTTTCATTGAAAGAACCTGGAAAAATGGACAACTGGCTCAATAACTGTTTTTCGGATTGGGTGAGCATCGCCCAGGAATAATCAAAAACAGCGCGGATGCTGCGATGGCGCGGTTCAACATCGGGCCAAGGAATGGCTAGCGTGTCAGGTGTTTGACTGATCGCTTTTTGGAGTGCAACGGCCGTTGTCTCCAACAAAGCGGGCGCGGCCAACTCAACGCCCAGCGGCATACCTTGCAACTGATGACAAATCGCGGCAATTGCCTTTTTTTCATTTGTTGTTGGTTCAAAATTTGGCATTACCCGTTGGGCATGGCGCAAAAATAATTGCACGCTTTCATAACTTGTCCAGTTTGTGCCATTGGTTCCATTTTGTGGTGGAAAGGGCAAGCCTTGCAGCGACAATATATTTTCCTGGCGCATTTGTAATCGTTGACGGGATGTGACCAATAAACGTATATCTGGCGCTGAGGATAAAATTTCGGCTAGGAGTGCCCGCGGATCAATACGGCCGTTCTCATGCAAATCAAGCAAGGTCTCGAAATTATCTAAAACCAACAACATCTCTTTGTCAGCCAAAAAGAGCAATAATTGGTCGCGGACGTCGTGAGAGCTTGTTAACGGTACCCCTAATGTCTCTGCTAACAGGAGGTCCAAGCTGGCTGTATCTCCCAAGGGCGCCAGTGCAAGAAAGAATATACCATCGAGGAAACGACCGGGCTGCGTTTTTATAAGCTGGCGGCAAAATTCAACAGCCAAGCGTGTTTTGCCGTCACCACCACTGCCCAAAAGGGTCAAAAGCGCTGTATCTTTTGGCAACAGGGTGGTCGCAATTTCGTGACTTTCTTTTTGTCGTCCGATAAATGGCCCGGGAATTGTGGGCAGATTTTGTGGCGGCGGCCAATTGCTTTTGCGCAGCTTGGCCTGGAGACTGGTTGTAGCCGATGATGGCTCGATATTTAGTTCGTTTTGCAATAACAACCGACATTTTTCATACTGGGTTAAGGCGGCCGTGCGCTGGCCGCTGCGTGCCAACAGCCACATCAATTGATATTGGGCATTTTCATTCAAGGGGTCAACCACAACCCAGCGTTCGGCTTGGTGTAAACCGATGTAGTAGTTGCCTTGTGTATGATGATGTGTAACAATGGTCTCCCAGGCTTGTGAAGCCTGCCGATGTAAACGTTCGCGCCGTACGGCCGTCCAGTTGGCGAATCCTGGGCTTTCACTCAAATGGAATCCAGTTAAAAAATCGCCACGATAAAGAGCTAGGGCCTTTTCCAAATTTTCGATCGAGGGCGTGTCGGTACGTAATTCAATCTGCAATGTTTTTTCAAGAACAAAGGCATCTACCCAGTAAGGTTGTTCGTGGTTGAATGCGACAGTATGTCGGGTGATGGTCAGGTAATCTGCCAGATGTTTGCGTAAACTGGAGAGTACAGCGCGTAGATTGGCAGCGGCTTGGGTTTGGGAACGGCCGTCCCAAAAGAAATCAGCCAAAAACTCGCGGCGCACTGGTTGTTTGTGGGCGAGCAAGTAGATCAATAATGCTTCAGTGGTTTGTGAGCGCAATTGGGTGAGGGGACGGCCGTTTAGTTCCAGCGTAAAGGCACCCATCAAATGTAATTTCAAAGATTGATTCATACATATTATGTTTATAAAAATTCGACATGGTTGTGCATTATTGCAATTGTCATCATTTGATATATAAAATGCAATCCTCGTACCATATGGCCGATCGATGTTCCAAGTTGAACAAAAACAATACCAGAATGTTCCCGTCCTTGAGCATGAAGGGCTAAAAAGTCATCATCTTGTGTGACGATGACTCGTTGTTCTTGGGTGGCAAAGCGTAGTTGATCTTCATCGGTGGCACCTAACAATTCTGCCTGTGGTGTACTAAGAACATCAATACCCCGTCGTCGTAAGCCAATGATAACGGCAGAGGGGATATGCTCATCAGTTTGGAATTTGATGTTGTTACTCATTGATTTGGAACGGTAACTTCGAGGGGATTTTCTTTTTCATCTCTGCTACAAAAGCTTGACTATCTTTGATCGATTGATCTATTTCTTGAGGATTATTGAAATAGTAAGCGAGTGCTGCATAAATTTCTGCTAACGCTAAATCATAATCAGTAGCAATATCGTCAGCAGTTAGACCCATCCATTCATGCCAAATGACAATATTTTGGACGGAAATGCGACGACCAGCAATGCGTGGCTTGCCACCTACAACCCCTGGTGTTATTTCGATATAGTGATCTAATGTTTGAACATTCATATTTGTTTTCCCACCGATTGTAAGCATTAGGTCTGCCACCCGATGATTTATAGGTGATTGTTCCAAGAAGATTTAGACTATGTAACTTCTATTATACTTGATTTCTAGTTTCTCAAAAACAACACAAGATGTTAATGGTCTATAAACGACTTTTCAGAAGCTAATGACAAGCGGCATATTGAGCCGCATGGATCGATTTCGGATCGATCCTATTTTAGAATAACCATGTTGAATAGCCCACCCTACAACAACTTTTTGGAGCAGATTATGAAAAAGCACAAACTTACTGGATTTTTACTCATATTGGTTTCCATTTTACTAACTGGACATATTGGAACCACATATGCCCAATCGCTAGTTCAAGATGCTGACGAGCCTGTTAGCACACCTACAGATAGTCACGCCCCTGCCACAATTTACACCGTCAATAACAGTTCCGATGCAGACGATGGCAACTGCACCTCACTCCATTGCACATTGCGCGAAGCGATCAATGCCGCCAATGGCCACAGCGGGCACGATACGATTCGCTTTAACTTTTTCAGTGTGACCAGCATTCTGCCCAATTCAGAGCTGCCAGACATAACCGATCCTGTCACCATTGATGGCATCACGGGTAATGGCAGCAGCTGCCCCACTTCTGCCACCACACCAGCAAACTTGAATGTGACCCTCTCCGGTATAAATGCTGGCACGACTGCTGATGGTTTAACCTTTACGTCTGGCAGCGATGGCAGCACGATAAAAGGCTTGAATATTGTCAATTATGACCGCGCTGGTATTTGGCTCTTTTTAAGTGATGATCACACTGTCGTTTGTAACCAAATCGGGATGAACAACAGCAATTTTGATGTTATCGGCAATCATGTTTACGGCATCCTGATCCATGGCGATAATAATGAAATTGGGGGAACGGCCGTTGCAGATCGTAATGTGATTTCAAATAATGGATCAGCAGGTATCCGTATGCATGACACCGCGAATTCTAATATCGTGATGAACAACTACATTGGCACCAATCGTGAAGGCAGCGCAGCTTTGGGAGCTCAAGATTATGGTGTCAGAATCTCTGGAAATGAGAATTATGTCGGTGGTTTAGCTGTTGGCAGTGGCAACGTCATTTCTGGTAACGATATTGGTGTTTATATCTATAATGCGGCTCCAATTAGCGACAATGGGATATTTCAAAACCTTATCGGGCTTGATCAAACTGGAAATAATCCTGTCCCCAATACCGAAGATGGCATTCAAATTTTAGGTGGTGCCAGCAGTAACACAGTGGGCGGGTTAATTGGGTTGGCGAATACCATTGCTTTTAATGCGGGTAATGGCATCATGTTGGACGCGCCAGCCGCTGCGCAAAACGTGCTGCGCTTCAATTCAATTTACGCGAATGGCGGTCTGGGCATTGATCTGGATGATAATGGTGTGACGGCCAACGACAATCCCGATGATGATATCGGCCCTAATAAGCTGCAAAACTACCCCGACTTGACAGTAGCAGAGCAAAGTGGGCGTGTCATAGGAACATTTGTTGGCGATAATGTACCCGCCCAAGATTATGATATCGATGTCTATCTAAATGATAGCTGTGACAGCAGTGGACACGGTGAAGGTAAAACGTATGTAGAGAGCTTCACCCTCACCTCCTGGGGCAATGTCGTTAGCTTTGATTTTGGCTTGAACAATGTTTTACCATTAGGCACAGTTGTGACGATGACTGCCACAGACCCCATTGGTAATACCTCCGAGTTTAGTCAATGTGTTGCAGTGACGGAGACGATTTTTGTGGTCAACACGACGGCGACAACGGATGATGCTGTGGCTGGCGACAATAAATGTGACATTGCCGGAGCAAGCAGTGATTGTTCATTACGTGCGGCGGTTCAGGAGGTCAATGCGCTGGCTGGTGGGCCGTATAAAATCTATTTCGATTTGCCTGCCGGCAGCATTATTCGACCGACCTCGAGCAGTCCCGTTCCAACAATTACAAAACCGGTAATTATTGATGCGGTGACTAATAATGGAACGGCCGCTTGTCCAGATAATAAATTTGTCACGATTCAGGGTAATTTGCAGGGTGCGCCGACTGTTGATGGATTGGTGTTGGGCGTTGGTAGTGATGGCAGTACGATTCGTGGGCTGGCCATTACGCGCTTCACGAATGGAGATGCGATTCAGGTTGATAGCGCAAATAACAAGGTTGTGTGTAACAACTTGGGTGTCGAAGCAGATGGGACCACGGGCAATGCGAACAATCTTGGTTTACGGGTGCTCGGGGATAATAATGTGATTGGGGGGGCAACGGCCGTAGATCGCAATCTAATTTCGGCTAACAGCAGCGTCGGCATCTATTTGCAGCCATCAGCTGATAGCAACGACATCCTGGGTAACTATATCGGACTGGATGCCACGGGTGACGCGGACTTGGGCAATGGGTCAACTGGTTTGCAGATTGACGGGTTCTTTAATACTGTGGGTTCGGCCGTTGCTGGCAGCGGTAATGTGATTTCAGCCAACATGGGCAGCGGCATATTTTTACGCGACACCGGTGGCAACAATACGGTTGTAGGTAATATCATTGGCTTAAATAAGGATGGCTCCTTAAGCGCTGTGCCCGTTTCTGGCAACAGCAATGATGGTATCTATGTCATTAGTAATAACAATTTGATTGGTGGTGTTAGTGCCGCCCATCGTAATCTGATCTCTAACAATGGTGGCCATGGCATATATATTTTGGCAGCGAACAGTACAAAGATTAAAGCCAATTACATCGGTACAGACATTACTGGTACCAATCCAGTTGGCAATGCCAAAACAGGTATTCGTATTGAACAGGGGGATGATTCGATAATTGGGGGTGATACGGCCGTTGAAGGTAACCTCGTCGCAGCCAATCAAACGACCGGCATCTTTTTATTCGATGGTGTTGTTAATACTACGATTAAAAACAATACCATTGGCCTAGATCCAATCGGATTTGGCTGGGGCAATACACTTTATGGCTTGCATCTCGATACGTTTACTTCTCAGGCATTGGTGCAGGATAATTTGATAACGGGTAACGGCCGTGACGGGATTCGTGTGGATGCAACGGCCGTGCTCAATGACATTTATCGCAACAACATTTCTGGCAACGGTTGGCTCGGTATCGATATTGATGAAAACGGGGCAAATAATCCGGCCGTACCCGTTTCCATAACAAGTTATGATACTGGCTCCAATAAAATTGAAGCTGCACTTAATGGTGATCCCAATACGACCTATCGAGTCGACTTTTTTAGCAGTAATAGTTGTGACGCCTCTGGTTATGGTGAAGGTGAAACCTATATCAATTCACTCAACATCACCACAAACGGGGCTGGTATTGGCTCCGATACGTTGACGGGCGCGACATTTGCAAATGGGGATTATCTAACTGCGACTGCAACCGACACCTCACCGGCCAATGAAACCTCAGAATTTTCTGCCTGTGTTTGGGTCAATGCTTGTGACACCAGTAATCCGCTTCTGCCAACAATCGCTATTGTCAATGGCGGCAACGATATTCAGCTAAATTGGTTACCAGATCCGACGGCACAGCTTTACTTGATTTATCGTGGAATTAACACGCCTTATGATCTCGGGCCGGGCTATACGTCTACGAATGCAGTCCCATGGGTTGATGGTGATAGCAATGAAGTCGGTGATGTAGCCGAGAACCATTATTATGGCATTGTGGTACGCCGTGCTTGTGGGGATAGTGTGTTTAGTAAAACGATTGGCGAGTTTGATTTCGGGATTGTGCCGGGGAGTTAGGGTTACCCTTGGTTGTTTTCCGAGTTTGTTACACTATTGGATGTGTCTTCGTTGTTTGTGGCCGCTGGAATTTGAGTGTTTGTACTTGCCCCATTGCCAGATATTTTTTCGGCTTCTCTACGAACGCGCTCACGGGCTTTGTTCCAATGGTCAATACGCTTACGGATGCCGCGCAGTAAATGAGCATCTTCACGGGCTTCCCAGTCGTAGATCACGCATGTGCCAACAGTCAGGTCATGCCAGCCACGACGTTGATCGTTAATAAGGACCCATAACAAGCCTAAACCCAGGGGGATCATGGCGACCCAAAACATGATGTAGCGGGCCCAGGCACGCCAAAATGTGAGACGACTGCCATCGATACGCACAATACGTACGCCCATAACAGTTTTGCCAACCGTTAAACCACCAGTAAATACCCACAACAGAACCGTATAGGCGAAAAACACAAATGTGACACTAGATAAAAATGTGAGAATTCCAATGGCGTTGCTTAACCAAGGGATGCTTTGAATATAGGCTTCTATGGCGTCAAATAAGTTGCTGAGTTGGAAGAACTGAATGATTAGTTGTGTCACCCAGTTCAAAATGAGTAATAGACCAATAATGATGATGATATCAATTAGGATGGCAAAAAAGCGGCTGACAAAGCCAGCATAATGCCCTAGAAGAGATGGTTCCTTAATTTTTGTGCGCTTACTCACGTTCTCTCCGGTCCTCAAATGTATATTGAGCCCATTTCTGGACTTCTGGCGGGGGGATGGGGAGTTCGGCACGCGGGGTGCGTTTTAAGATACGACGCACAACCCCTTCTAAGACATTATCGCCTGTAACTGTGCGCTCGCGGACTTCATCACGTACTTCGGAGACCATACCGAGACTTTGTTGGGCGACGAGATCTTGTAATTCTTCGTTGTCGGCTAGGTCTTCAATGAATTCGTCAATGATTTCCTGGTAGGTTTTGCGTGCCAATTCGCGGCTGACCGGTTCGTTCACACGGCCAATTTGGGTCCAACGTGCTAGGTTCGTTTGTCCTTTTTCAACTAATTTTTCATAACGGTGTTTAATTGGGTTGGCGATGGGCGCTGCAATGCGGCTTTGCATAACTGGCTGGCTGGCACGTTCGGCGACTTCAATGGCATTATCCAGGATGACAACGGCCGTTTTTAGATTGCGTCGCAGCCAGGCTTGTTGGTCAAACAAAAACCCCACAGCGGCATAGCGCACACGATCTTCAGCTGTTTCTGGTTGTAATGCATGTGGGTTTTCTACACCTTCGACCTGGATTTGTGCCTGGTACTTTTTTAGGCGGGCTAACAAAACATCCGATCCTTCGATGACACCACCAACCAATAGGCTTGTAAATGATTGCAGCGCGTCAAAATCTTCTGTTGTCAGCGAGGTTTCGGGGTCTTCGTTGGGGGTAACGGCCGTTGATTCAGGCAGCGTTGAACTGGTATCTGAAGGTGCTGCAGTAGTTACTTCAAAACCAGCATCTTCAGATACCGCAGCGGGTTCAGCGCTAATTTCATCTAGAAATGTCGGACTTTCATCTGTGGGTGGAACGGCCGTATCTTCTTCTGTAATCTCATCCATATGAATTTTCCCAGCGCAATCAAGCGATTAATTTACTTGTAATTGTCTATGATGATTGGTTTTGCGTCAACAAAGGCAAATGAATTGTAAATAAACTGCCTTGATTAAGCCCTGCGCTCGTAACTGTTACCCTGCCATTTTGCGCTTCAACAAAGGCACGTACGATTGCAAGCCCAAGACCGCTGCCACCTTTCACACGGCTGCGAGCGGGATCGGTGCGGTAAAAACGATCAAAAATATGTTCGATATGTGCTGGGTCAATGCCTTCGCCATTGTCTTGTACACGAATTTCAACAGTTTGTTTTTTGTGCTCAACCTGAACATGGATTGTGCCTTTGGGGGGGGTGTGGCGTAAGGCATTGTCTAATAGATTGAGGATACATTGGCGTAAGCGGTCGCGATCCACATATGCGTGTGGATGGGAGCCGAGTAGCTCAATACGCAAGTTTATATTTGCTTCAGTGGCAATGGGTTGAAAGGAAACGGCCGTTGTTTTGACCAATTCCGCTACATTTATATCTTTCTGGTTGAGGGGGAGGCGGCGTGCTTCAGCGAGTGCTAATTCCTGTAAATCGTTGATCAAATTAGTCAGATGCCGGGTTTGGTCATACAGGCGTGAAATCTCTTCTTTTTCTAACGGATACACATCATCTAGAATGGCACGTAAATTGCCTTGCACCACTGTCACTGGCGTACGCAGTTCATGGGCGACATCTGCTAAAAGATTGCGACGGATTGTTTCTGCTTGTTCTAAATCCTGTGCCATATCGTTGAACGCTTGTGATACATCAACGATTTCTTCTGACCCTTCGACAGTGACACGGCTGCTGAGATCGCCTTGTCCGATAGCGCGGGCCGCTTTGGCTAGTTTTCCTAAAGGAGCTGTTAAATTACGGCTGACCAAGATGCCGGCGATACTGCCTATGATAGCCGCAAGGATCGCATAAAGAAGCACTTGCCGGATGAAAAACTGGGTCATGAAGTCCATCAACAGGTCTAATTCTGCGGGCGGGATTGACTCCACAAAAGCTGGTGCTTCAGCTACTCTGCTGAGACCTAACTCGTTTAACACGCCCGAAATCATGATGGGGATCACCAGCACCAAGATGACTACGGCGATAAATGCTAAACTAAGACGAATGTTGAGCTTATTCATATATTATCGTTTAAGCGGTAACCAATGCCGTAGACTGTCAATATATATTCAGGTTTTTTGGGATTGGTTTCGATTTTGCGACGCAGATTTTTGATATGGCTGTCGAGCGTGCGTCCCATGCCGTTGTAGGCATAACCAAGCCCTTTTTCGATGAGTTCGTCGCGGGTGAAAGCATAGCCTGGATTTTCCATAAGCACTTTGAGCAAATCAAATTCGGTGGGGGTTAGGTCGATGAGTTCACTGGCCATTTTGACTTCGCGGCGACCAACATCCATGTTTAGCTCACCAATTTGGTAAATAGGTATCGCTATCGATTGGCTTTCGAGCAGTTGGCGCCGGAATTGAGCACGCACACGTGCAACGAGTTCGCGTGGATTAAATGGTTTGGTCAGGTAATCATCGGCCCCTATTTCGAGGCCGACGATTTTGTCGGTATCTTCGACACGGGCGGTAAGCATGATGATGGGTGTGGCGGCGAGATAGGGATCACTGCGCACGAAATGAGTGATTTCGTAGCCATCTTTGTCTGGCAGCATGAGGTCTAAGATCATCAGGTCTGGTTTTTCGCGGCGGAGAGTGTGAACGGCCGTCACCCCATCATACGCCACAAAAACAAAATAGCCTGATTTCTCCAGGTAGCTGCGTACTAAACGCACAATATCACGATCATCATCGACAACTAAAATTCGCTCATTCGCCATAATGTCTATTGTACCGTCAAATTTGGAGAAGTTGTGGAGATTGTGTAGAAAAGGAATGGCAATTGGCAAGTATCAATTGACAATTGCCAATTAAAAAGCGACCATTGAAAAATTATGACTTTATTATTTGTTTCTGAAGAATGGAAAAGCGCGTATCCTGGTGCGAAAATTGGTGTGTTGACTTTGCGTAATGTGAAAAATCCAAGCGAGCATCCAGCACTAGACGCGATCAAGCTGGAATTAGAGGCATCTTTGCGTGAGCAATATGCTGATTACGATCGTCAATCATTGCGGGCGCTGCCGACTTTGCAGGCGTATCATGATTATTACAAGCGCTTCAAAAAGAGTTACCATGTGCAATTACAGCTCGAATCAATTGTTTTCAAAAACCGCTCGATTCCGACCGTGGCGGCATTGGTGGAAGCGATGTTTATGGCAGAGTTGAAGAACTTTTTATTGACGGCGGGTCATGATACGGCAGTTACCCAACTGCCAGTCACAATCAAAATAGCCGCCGGTGAAAAATTCACACGCATCAATGGCCAGGAGCAAGCTCTCAAGCCAGGCGATATGGTGATTGCGGATCAAGTTGGCGTGATTTCGAGTGTGATCTATGGCCCGGATCAGCGTACACAAATCAACCCAGCGACGACAGCAGTGATGTTTACTGTTTATGTGCCAAGTGGGATTGGGGAAACGGCCGTTATGCAGCACATGGACGATATCGAAAACTATGTGCGTGTGGTTTCGCCGGATGCAATTCTGGTTGAAAAACGGATTTACAATTGAGCGTATCAATTTATTGTGTTTGAGGATATTCAACATTCAATACGCTGCGCTGTCGGGTTAGCAGAAGGTGCTATTCATCCAATTGCAATCTCTGCCTAAAATACGTGCTCGCCATTTGCCCTATAAACCAATCGCCTACAAAAATATTTTTTAGCGTGATTACAAATCCTGGCAGCACATTTTCACCGATTAAGCTGTTCTAATCTGTGCTCTAAAAAGACAATATCCCACTATTCCGACAAACTGCTCGATTGCGGCTATAATTCTGCGAATGACTATTCAAACTTCTGTGTCCCCTCAAGAACACCCTTTTGTAAAAAAACCGCATCGGACTTTATTGGCTTTAGCGGTGCCGGTGTTGTTTTCGTTAATTGCTGAGCCGTTGACCGGCTTGATCGATACCGCTTTTGTAGCGCGTTTGGGTGCTGAATCTCTGGCTGCCTTGGGTGTCGGCACGGCCGCTCTTTCAAGCGTCTTCTGGATATTCAATTTCTTGGGCATTGGCACCCAGACCGAAGTCGCACAAGCCATTGGCCAGCAGAAACGAGAGCGTGCCACCCAATTTGCGGGACTGGCATTGTCCTTGAGTGCGGTGTTGGGTGTGGTGATGATCCTGGTTGGTTGGCTGGCGGCCTCCTGGTTGGCGACGATGTTGGGCGCAACGGCTGTTGTGCATCGTGCGGCCGTAGAATATATGCAGATTCGGCTGTTTGGCGCACCAGCCGTCTTGGCTTTACTCACCGCTTTTGGTGCGCTGCGCGGTATGCAAGATATGCGCACCCCATTGTGGATCGCTGTGAGCATTAACGTCCTCAATATCGCTTTGGATGCGCTGCTCATCGTTGGTTTTGGGGCCATTCCTGCGCTGGGCATCGCCGGCGCGGCTTGGGCCAGTGTGATTGCGCAATGGCTGGGCGCGATTTGGGCTGTTGCTGCGGTTGTGGGTCATTTGGGTTGGTCGAGACAACTGCCTGTTGGAGAGATTGGCCGCTTGCTCAAAGTGGGAGGAGATTTGTTCATTCGGACTGGTTTGCTCACACTTTTCTTGCTGTTAACCACGCGTGCGGCTACGCAGAGCGGCGCGGTCGCCGGGGCGGCGCATCAAGCAATCCGCCAGGTGTGGATTTTTACGGCGTTGGGTCTGGATGCGCTGGCGATTACGGCGCAGAGTCTGGTCGGTTTTTTCATGGGCACAAAATGGATCGCTCAGGCACGCCGCGTGGCGCAGGTGGCGTGTGTGTGGGCTGTGGGGTTGGGTGCAGTTTTAGGATTGGGCATGTGGTTGGGGCAGGGGGTTGTGATCACGTTTTTGGTGCCGGTTACGGCCGTTTCCATCTTTTCTTTTCCCTGGTTAATGGCCGCCATTGTGCAGCCGATTAATGCGCTGGCTTTTGTCACCGATGGCATTCATTGGGGCACGGCCGATTTTCGCTATTTGCGCAATGGCATGTTCTTGGCTACCTTGATTGGTGCAGTTGGTATTTGGTTGATCGATACGGATTCTCCGGACGCTTTGCTGTGGATTTGGGCAGTAACGGCCGTATGGATTATTATTCGTGCGCTGATTGGTGTCATCCGCATTTGGCCTGGGGTTGGTTCTAGCCCGCTGACAGATTAAGATTGCTGTCGTTTTTAGATTTTGTAATGTGCATGGAGCGGGTTGGAAGCTTGCAATCTCAGCCAAAATCAGTAAAGTTGCGTTATGGAACTCTATTTAATACGTCATTGTCAATCGGAAAATAACGCTTTGTGGACACGGACTGGCTCGGGAAACGGCCGTTCAGAAGACCCCTTACTCACTGATTTGGGCCATCTGCAAGGGCAGCAGTTAGCAAAATTTTTGGCACAACCATATCAACCAGAACTATCCTCAATTCAATCTGAGATAAATAATCATAACGGCTATTGTTTTACACATTTGTATTGTAGTTTGATGCGGCGCTCAATCCAAACCGCAACATATATTGCGGAAGCCTTAGACATGCCGCTGGTTGCTTTGGATAATATACATGAACGGGGTGGCATTTATTTGCATGATCCTGAAACTGAAATTAATGAAGGGCTGCCAGGGTTTAACCGGGCTTATTTTGAGACCGAATATCCACATGTCACCTGGCCAGATAGTTTGGGGGCAAATGGTTGGTGGGGACGGCCGTATGAAGATCGTGATGCGGCGCGGCGGCGTGCGCAGACTTTTTTGGAAGAACTGTTAGCTAAACATGGCCCAAATGATGATAAAGTCGCCATGGTTATTCATGGCGGTTTCTACCAATCAATTCTACATGCCATATCAGGTGCAACAGACAGTACATCAAATTTAAGCACTGAACGACGTCTTTGGTTTAAGTACAACAATGGTGCAATCACCCGCATTGATTTCTTCGATGAAAATGTCGTGATCGCCTATCAAAACCGCACCGATTTCATGCCGGCTGAATTATTATCATAAATGTGTCAGGGATGATTGACCTGAATAAGCGTTTTGGCACGCTCCCCTTGCTGTTTGTCTAATGTGATTAGTTCTTCATCCAACATTTCTGCCAGCGCAACATAAATTGCATCGCAGCCTCTAATTTTGTAATTTGTTCCAATTATTGCGGCTCTTCTTGCCAATGGAATTGTTACTGGAATCAGGTTGGCATAGGATGCAAGCATTAATTTTTGCACCAGCGTTTCTGCCAACTGTGGCTGATTGTACATGCGACCAATTGGGGCTGCCACTTCAGCAAGAATAATTGATGGTGCTGAAAACTGTTTTTTTGAATGTATGAGTTGATCTAGCCAAGATTTACAAACTTCATGATGTGTATCTACAAGAGCTAAAGCTGGCAGTAGAACGCTAGCATCTACAACGGCCATTGGCTTTCTTCCTCGCGCATTTCTTCAAGAAGCTCGCTCGGTGTTTTATCAGTTAACCGAGGAGATTCAGCAAGTAATTTGCCGATTGCTTGTATTTCTTCCCATTGCTTAATCGCTTCTTGCTTTTTGATGTCGTCAATCGTTTCTTGATCAATAGGGCGTAAGACAGCAACGGGTTTGCCGTGGTGGGTGATGACATATTCCACCGCTTCCTCACGAACCTGACGAACGATGCTGGATGTTTGATTTTTCAATTCACGCACACCGATTTTTTTAGGCATTGTATCAACTCCTTTGTAAATCGAACATCCCTGTTCGATGCCCGAACAAGGATGTTCGAGCTACGGTTT
>CAYGMR010000023.1:0-6766 GCA_964350725.1 uncultured Ardenticatenaceae bacterium
GCTAAAGCGGCGACTACAAACTGTTGCGTTATTTCCGCCTTGTTGTACTAGCGTCTGATGAATTCTAGCGTTGTCAAGTTTCTGCCACGAGTAGCGTGTGTACAAATTGATCATAAAACTTGACAACGCTTCTGGTGAAATGGACAAACGTGTAGAGGTTGCAATATGGCTAGACTAGACTTTGATCCCAAAAACCTCTCTGCTGATATTGGTGCGGCCGTAACCATGGCTCTGGTCGCCGTTCCCGATGCCATCGCATCGGCTATCCTGGCAGGTGTCAATCCCACCTATGGCTTCAATGCCTTGATCATGGGTACGCCTATTGGCAGTTTGTTTACCAGTTCACAGTTTATGAACATTGGCTCCACCGCCGCTATGATGTTGGCGGTTGGCGGCATATTGCCACAATTTCAAGACGACCAAATTTTGACCGCTTTGGTCACATTAACTGTCCTCATTGGCCTCATTCAACTGCTCTTAGGGGTGTTCAAACTCGGTGTCTTCACGCGTTTTATCTCCAATGCGGTCATGATCGGCTTTTTTACCGGCGTGGCTACGGTTTTGATTCTGGGTCAATTGGGCGATTTAACCGGCTATTACAGCAGCTACAGCAACAAAGTGGCGCAAGCCGTGGATCTGCTTTTTAACCTGGATCAGGTCGATATCCCTTCACTGCTAACCGGATTGGGAACCATTGGCATTATCGCCTTGTTAGCCCGTACCAAGTTGAGAAATTATTCATTGGCAATTGCACTGCTGGTGGCTTCTGTGGCTGTGATTGTGTTGAATTTAGATTCTGTCATTGTTGTGGGCGATGATAATCAGATTTCAGCCATGATTCCCATCCCCATGCTGCCCAGTTTGTCGATGGTGGGGACATTAATCTTGCCTGCGATTGCGATTAGTCTACTGGGTCTCATTCAAGCCGCAGGCATCAGCCAGACCATCCCCAATCCAGATGGTGAGTATCCAGATGCATCCGGTGATTTTGTTGGACAAGGGGTGTCAAATCTGGCCTCTGGGATTTTTAGGGGGCTGACGTTCGGGCGCTCATTAGGCGGCACCAGCATTTTGTTGAGCGCAGGCGCTAAGTCGCGCTGGGCGAATGTGTTTATGGGTCTGTTTGTGGCCGTGTTTGTCTTCTTTTTTGGAGCTCAGGTGGAACGGGTGGCGCTTCCTGCTATTGCGGCTGTGCTGATTGTCGCCGGATTTGGCACATATAAATTTGCGGTGATCGGTGATATATGGGATGTGACGCATTCTTCGCGTTTAGTGATGGCAGCGACATTTCTGGCAACGTTAATACTCCCCATACAACAAGCCGTTTTGGTGGGGATTATTTTATCAATCCTGGATTTTGTATACATGTCGGCACAGGATGTGCAGCTTAATGAATTGGTTGAAATAGAAGCCGGTGTGTTTGAGGAACGGCCGTGTTCTGCCGAACTAACCGACAACAGCGTTACAATCCTTTACTCCTGGAGTACTCTGTTTTTTGCCAGCGCCCGTACCATGGAAGATTTGTTGCCCAAAGCAGACAAAGCCAAGCATGCCGTCGTCATTTTGCGCTTACACGGCCGTTCACGCATAGGCAGCACATTTATCCAGATATTAGAACGGTATGCAGGTCGCTTACAAGCAAATGGGGGCAAAATCATGTTGTCTGGTGTCAGCCAATATGTGTGGGATCAGTTGGAACGCACCGAAACTTTCGAGACCATTCCCGAAGCCGATATCTTTAAAGCCGGCCCGATACTTGGCGCTTCAACACGCCAAGCATCTGCTGCGGCGAAAGAATGGCTGGCACAGTTACCAGAACTTGAATCCGATTAACCACTAAGACCTGTGTTACTCAATCAGCTAAAATCGCATCAATTTGCGCTAACTCTGAAGCCGAAAAGGATAAATTATCCAACGCGGCCACTGCTTCTTCTACATGGCGCACTTTGCTGGCGCCAATTAAAGCGGAAGTTATCTGTGGATGACGCAACGTCCAGGCAATCGCCATTTGTGCCATGCTTTGCCCACGAGCTTCAGCTAGTTTGTTAAGCTGCCGTACCTTGGCAACACGCTCTTCGCTGACTGTATCTCCCCAATGCAACTCATCCTTATATTTGGCGCCACGCGAATCTGCGGGCATGCCTTGCAAATATTTATCGGTAAGGATACCTTGGGCTAAAGGAGAAAAACCGATACAGCCAATGCCTTCATCTGCCAGCACATCCAACAAACCGTCTTCGATCCAACGATCAAACATATTGTAGCGTGGTTGGTGAATCAAACAGGGCGTTCCCAATTCACGCAAAATGACTGCTGCTTGCCGGGTTTGCTGCGGGCTGTAGGTGGATATGCCAACGTAAAGTGCCTTGCCACTGCGCACAATACTATCTAAAGCGCCCATGGTCTCTTCTAGTGGGGTGTCAGGATCGAAGCGATGGCTGTAGAAGATATCAACGTAATCTAAGCCCATGCGTTTGAGGCTTTGGTCCAGGCTGGCAGTCAGGTATTTGCGTGAACCCCATTCGCCATACGGCCCTGGCCACATGTAGTAACCAGCTTTGCTGGAAATCACAAGTTCGTCACGATGTGCAGACAAATCTTGTGCCAGAATGCGACCAAAGGTTTCTTCGGCAGAACCGGGTGGCGGGCCATAGTTGTTGGCGAGGTCGAAATGGGTGATACCAAGATCGAAAGCGCGATGAATGAGAGAACGGCCGTTTGCATACACATCCACGCCGCCAAAATTGTACCAAAGGCCCAAGGTGATTGCGGGTAGTTTCAGGCCGCTGCGGCCAGTGCGCCGATATAACATGGAATCATAACGTGTTTCAGCAGGTAAATAAGTCATAAGCTTCCCTCCATGGAAGTAAAATATTCCTCAGATTATATCAGACTACAGCTCTTGACAAAGCTTTGGCTTCATGGGAGGATGTCGGATAAATTTTTAGTAACGATTGCCACACATGGATATCCGCCTTCGCGGGTATGACAGTCAAGAGACACTTGCGTCGTTACAATTTTTGGCGTGGTTCAGAGTCTGCATAATTTGTTTTACAATTGGAGACTACAACGAATTAGGGAACAAACGAATTAAGCCAGTCGAGTAAATTCGTTCCTTCCTAAACCTGTGCTGAGCTTGTCGAGGTATTCGCTGTAGTCATTTGTAAAGATGAAAAGCACGTTATTGAATTATGCCCAATTTTTAAAAGGAAAAAACACATGCGCCACGAAAAATTCAACCCAATAAATGCACAAATGTTGGCACAGTTAACGGCCGTTGTCTCCCCAACAAATCTATCCACAGCAGAAGCCGAACGGCAGCTGCGCTCCCATGATATGTCGCAGCACGCGCCCAGCATGAGCGAGGTTGTGGTCTGGCCGACAACTGCCGGGCAGGTTGCCGATGTGCTGCGCATCGCCAATGAAAACCGGGTCCCAGTCACGGCGTGGGGCGCAGGATCATCACTGGAGGGCAACCCCATCCCGTTGTTTGGCGGCATATCGTTGTCGATGGAACGCATGAATCGCATAATCACTGTCCACAACGATGATTTTCAAGTCACCGTCGAAGCGGGTTTGGGTTATAAGGATTTGAATGCAAAATTGGCGCGCTATGGCCTCTTTTTTGCGCCCGATCCCGGTGCCAACGCCTCAATTGGTGGCATGTTGGCCAATAATGCAGCTGGCAGTCGCACTGTCAAATATGGTGCGACCAAGGATAATGTGTTGGCTCTCGAGGTGGCTTTGGCCGACGGCCGTCTCATCCAAACGGGTGCGCGTTCGATCAAACAAGCGTCTGGCTATGATTTGCTGCATCTGTTTATTGGCAGCGAAGGCACGCTGGGGGTGATTACACAAGCCACCTTGAAGTTGATGCCAGTGCCAACCGTGATGAGCAGTGTGGTGGCGACGGTTGATTCGGTGACAACGGCCGTTGAGACAGTCGTCGCGATACGTGGCAGCGGTTTAGATGTAGCCGCCCTGGAATTTATTGGGGCTAAATCGGCGGCGATTCTAGCACGCGAACATAATCTTGATTGGGGCCAAAACCCAACTTTATTGATGGAAATCCACGCTGCGCATGCAGAAACGGCCGTTCTCGACATCAAAGTTGTGCGTGAAATTTGTGAAGAGTTGGGTGCGATTCGTGTGCATACAACCACCGACCCCACCGAGCGCAAGCAAATGTGGACGGCAAGACATCATAATTTTGAAACCAAGGTACGTCTTTTTCCTGACTATAAATGGCAGTTGATGGATATCGCCGTTCCGATCAGTGCCTATCCTGAACTGATCGCTTTTATCTCGCAAACATTAGATTTTTATGGGTTAGACGGCATGATGATTGGCCATGCGGGAGATGGCAATTTGCACGTAGAAATGCCTTATAAAGATGAAGTCACGCGCCAGGCCACGCTTCAGGCCAATGACGCGATAGTGGACAAAGCGATTGCATTAGATGGCACATCCTCTGGCGAACACGGCGTGGGTATTGGCAAAGCAAAATTTATGGTTCGGGAACATGGAACGGCCGTTGCGGTCATGCGCGAACTGAAACAAACCTTAGACCCCAATGGCATACTCAATCCCGGCAAGATTTTCCCTGGTTAATACATTGACCAATGGCTAGTACATTGACCAATGGCTAGTACATTGACCAATGGCTAGTACATTGACCAATGCATCAGCGTTGATTTGGAGCAACGGACAAGCAGAAGGGCAAATAAACAGGTTTAAAGAATATCAAACGAATGATTGTGGAACCCTTTGTTTACCTGCCAGGGGGATATAAGGTGACGATTTTTTACGCGCCATTGGTGCCGCCATGCAGTCCGACACCTCCGCCTTCCTGCTGCTGGTGGAAGATGTGGAAAGTGAAGTCGTCATCGACAAAATGAAAGGTTTCAACGCCAACGTCGTTACCCTCACCGTTGGTGATGAACTCTCCGGCGAAATCGCCCAGGTGGCAGCCGGTGAAGCCACTGAGTCTGCCCCAGCAGATGATGATTCAGAAGCAGCCAGTGACGATTCTGACGGTGACAAATAATTGCCCTGACTAAGTAACCGTCAGGTGTCTTGAATGCCATGCTCGCGTATGTGAGCATGGCATTGACTCTGGTAATTACAAAAGTTACAAAGACAATATCATTTCAAAATCAAGCGAAAGGATCATCATGAGCGACAACGCAAAAAGTCCTCCTGAAAGGGGGATTATTCAAAGTTGTTGACCGTCTCTATCAGGTACGTAACGCCGACCTCTCGAACATCACCATCGTCGAAGGAGACACGGGTCTGATCATTTTTGACCCGCTGCTGACGGCCGAAACAGCTAAGGCCGCTCTGGAACTCTATTATGAACATCGTCCCAAGAAACCAGTCGTCGCTGTCGTGCATTCACACAGCCATGTAGATCATTATGGCGGTGTGCGCGGTGTGGTCTCAGAAGAAGATGTGAAGGCAGGTAAAGTGATGATTGTGGCGCCGGTTGGCTTTTTGGAAGCGGCCGTTGCTGAAAATGTGTTGGCTGGCAATCTCATGAGCCGTCGTGCTGCCTATATGTATGGCAATTTGCTGCCAGCCAGCCCGAAAGGCATGGTGGGCACCGGACTGGGGATGAGTACCTCGACGGGAACAATCACCCTCATTCCGCCCACGCACGAAATTACCGAAACGGGGCAGAAGATGAACATTGATGGCCTCGACTTTGAATTCCTGCTGGCACCAGACACCGAAGCTCCAGCCGAAATGCACTGGTATATCGAACAACTTAAGGCTTTGACGGCGGCCGAAAATTGCTACCACACCTTGCACAACACCTATTCGATGCGCGGCACAAGCTGCCGTGATCCGCAAGCATGGGCCAAATACTTGAACCAAACGATTGATATGTGGGCGCACAAAACCGAGGTGATGTACGGCATGCACCATTGGCCGTCTTGGGGACACGAGCGCATTATGGAAATGATGGAAAAAGGGCGGGATGGCTACCGTTATATCAATGATCAAACCTTGCGTTTGGCGAATCATGGCTACACCCCTGTAGAAATTGCGGAACAGGTTGAATTCCCGCCAGAATTGGCGAATCATTGGGCGATGCGTGGCTATTACGGCACACTCAACCACAATGTAAAGGCCACCTACACCAAATATCTGGGCTGGTTTGATGGCAATCCGGCCACCTTGTATACCTTGCCTCCTGAGGAAGCGGCCAAAAAATATGTGGCGATGATGGGCGGCGCGGATAAAGTGGTGGCAGGTACCACGGCCGCTTTTGAGGATGGTGAATACCGTTGGGTGGCGGAAGTGGCAAAGCATGTTGTCTTTGCTGATCCAGAGCATAAAGCTGGGCGTGAACTGTTGGCCGACGCTTTTGAGCAGTTGGGCTACCAGTCGGAAGGTGGACCGTGGCGCAACTTTTACCTGACAGGCGCGAAGGAACTGCGCGAGGGGGTTAATGCGTTGCCCACGCCGAATACGGCCAGCCCGGACACGGTAGCGCTAACGGCGGTGACGTGCTGACCAAGCCGCAGCTCGATCTATGATCCAACGGGAGCGAACAAGCTGGTGCAGATGGTAAATTGGTTTTTGAACATTGGACAGTGGGATTTGATGATAACGGCCGTTTCCCTCACCACCGTCGTCCTTATGCTCAGCTTCAAGCGCTTCAAACAAACAGAAAAAATGGCGGCCATCTTTACCCTGTTCATCATGACCGTTGTTGTCTATCTCCTGCAACTGCCTGTACCATTGGTTAGCTTGAATTGAA
>CAYGMR010000023.1:6776-7296 GCA_964350725.1 uncultured Ardenticatenaceae bacterium
AAACATTCTGGATTCCTGCCTGTTCGCATATTAACCAGAATACCTCTTTCTCAACACGCGAACTTAATCAAACCACCCGCGGTTTTTGAAATATACCAATAAACTCAGTGAGATGATGACCATAATAACGACGGCTATCAACGAACCATAGTGCACCCTCAGTAGCCACATATCGATGAAATTCATGCCAAAAAATCCAGTGATAAATGTCAATGGTAAGAATATGGCGGAGATAATGGTAAGAACGCGTAGTCGTTTTGCTGCGGATTCACGATGTTGTAAAGTGAAAGTGTCCTGTAAATCCTTGACACGGCCGTTTAACCGGGTAATCACTCTTAACCCATGTTCAGCATTACTGATCAGGTCGTTAAAATAGGCCTCTTGACCAGCGGTGTCAATAACCGTGTCATCATGTACGACCAATGATTTCGCACAATACAATTGATCTTCACATATAGATTCCAACTGCGTCAGCTGACGTTTCAAATCGGGGATGTCATTGGGATCTAAATCATCCGCG
>CAYGMR010000023.1:7306-17196 GCA_964350725.1 uncultured Ardenticatenaceae bacterium
AGACTTTCGGTGATTGTCTTGTCAATAAAGTAATCAAACAACAAGTAAAGTAAATTAGCCATATTTCCAATTGTTAATTTTTTTTCTGCTTGTAATAAGGTTATAAAATTGGGCAATGACGCTACCTCTCCCCGTCTGATGGTAACGATTGCATCCGGGAGGCAAACAATAGAAAGATAGGCAACTTCGCCATACTCGTGGCCCGCGTTGGTAGGGAATTCAATGTATATGGTATCTGCATACCGATCCACCAACGTGTTGTGATCAGGAGATAAACAATCCTCCATGATGAGTGGGTGAAGATTTAGATATTTTAAGTTTTCGGCCAACTCTGCTGCTGTGATATCTTCGACGAAGAGCCAATATGGATGCTTGGGGTCTTTGTTTTGATGAATAGAATCCTGATCTGTCCAATCGAACGATGTAATAAAATCATTTTCGGGAAGTAAGTAATAGTTTATTTTCATCTCTATTGCCTTGCCAAATTAACCATCATTCGCCTTGTCAATCCAGGCGCGAGCATTTGATATTGCCTTGTTAAGTGATGCAAAAAACTGTGGTGCGGCCGGAATAATATCCTTATCCCCGAGCAAATCCATCAACTCTGTATCTTTTAACTGATCCAGTACGCCTTCACTGACACCAGCCAGCATCAAATTGTTGCCGGTGGCGTCGAGTTTTTGTGCATAGCGGCTAATGACCCGCACAAACGTGCTGCCAATCTTGTCCCGATCACGCAAGATGATAATCACGACAGCGTGACGAGCTTCGCCGATGTCCGGCAGTTGGCTTTCAAAGTTTGCTGCACCTGCAAAAAACAGACTGCCTACCGGCAAAAGGACCATAATTTCCCGGCTGCTCAGCTCGTTTGGCACGGTTTCTTCAGTATACGTTCCATCTGGCTGAGGCACAACACGCTCAACCCGAACCTCATCAGCTGATTGGTAGATGAACATGATTCCCGAGAAGAGAACGCCTACTCCTACGGCTATTTGCAGCGGGGCAAAAAGGGTAATGATGAAGGTGATCAGCATTACGGCCGTTGGTACCCAATTTGTGTGCCACACCATTTCAATCCCTTCTCTATTGATCATTTGCACACCCACCACTATCAGAGTCCCGGCTAAAGTTGTCATCGGAATTTGTTCGATAAATGGGATAATTAGCATTACACACAGAGCAGTAAAAAGACCGGTGAAGATATTAGCCCAACGCGATTTGCCTCCAATGCTTTGTAGTTGAATCGTTCCTGAAACCGAGCCCCCGACAGGCAGGCCGCCCACCAGCCCTACCGCCATATTGGCAACACCCTGACCACGAAAATCTCCAGATGGGTCTGGATAATCTCCATCGGGATTGGGAATGCCTTGGCTAACACCAACTGCCTGAACCAGAGCGATAATGGCAATGGTGAGCGCTGGCAAAAGCATAGAAGGGATCAAAGATAGCACAGGCAGGTTCAAAGCTGGCATTGAACGGGGGATTTCAATTGTATCACCGACGACAGCGACTGAATCCATTCCCAACGCATACACCAATAATGTGGTAAAAACCACTCCCACCGCAAAACTGTACCGCTCATATTTAGTGTGGTTGGTGCCGACTATCAAGGCGATGGTTAACAGGCCAATCAAAAGCGTTGGGAAATTAAATTGCTGGAAATGAATGAACGTATCAACCGCCTGAAACAGTTTTTGATTCATGCTGCTGGCGTAACCAGTGAGATCGGCCAACTGGCTCAAAATTGTCAGGACACCCAGGCCGCTGAGAAAGCCGGTCATGACAGCATTCGAAACGAAACGTGACACAAATCCCAACTTCAAAATGCCGAAAATAAACATGAACATTCCGACTATAAGTGAAAGGACAACCAGATAAGTCAACTGTTGGTCTTCCGGCACGCCACCCAGGGCATCCAGGGTGGCCAATGATGTGGCGCTGGTGGAATCCACGTTCATGATGACAGAGCTAGTAAATAGGGCAGCTACGGGTGTCCCTATAATCATGGAATAGAGACCATACACAGGGTTAACGCCCGCTAAAACCCCATTGGCAATGGCACCTGGAATGGACACGATGGAATTTACCAAACCTGCAATTAAATCGCTGGTGAAGAGGGTACGTTGTACGCGCAAACCAGTCGTGGTTAACTCATTATCTTTTTGACTCATATATCAGTCTTCGCTTGTAACTACTCAGGTAGACCTGTCAGGTTTACTTGAGAGATGACTATCTAATCAGGCCAAACTTGACAGGTCTTTTTCAAGTCTTCCTTTATTTGCTAGAGAATTTCAGCATCCTCCAAACCTTGCTCAAAGGTATCTGAATTATCTTCTGCTTCTTTCTTGCCAGCTGCCTGCATGACATCGGCGGCTGACTCCACCTGCGCCTCAGTTATCAACCCCGCTCTTGCCAGCGCTTGCGCCCAGTCGGGATACGTAAACTCAACATTAGGCTTTTCAAGAGCTGCTATGGCCGTTTTCACCTTTTTTGGATCTAACAGCCCAGCAGTTACCAACGCTTGCACCGCTTTTTCATATGTCATTTTGTTTCGTCCTCCTCAGTTGTCACCCAAATCTCCGTGATGATATTTATCGTTGCCTCGACATTTGCTTCATCAATTAATAAAGCCGCCAATAATGCCGCTGCCGCTTCTTCATAAGCCATGGCAATATAAGCATCAGCTTCATCGATCTTGTCCATGTCAGACTCTTTCAAGGATGTAGCTGCGTTAATGACATCTGCCTGAATAAACCGGTCTTCAATTTGACCCATTTCCAGATATGTTTCCGCCAAATCCCGTGCATCGGCAATTACCTTATCCTGATAATCCATATCTTCTTCGGCAAATGCCTTTGTCTCTTCAGCCTCGGCTACAATCAAGTGATCACGCAAAATAGCAACGGCCGCTTCGCGGTCGGCTTCACTCAATAGCCCGGCTGATATCAATGCTTGAGTTACCTCTAAATAAGTTGTCATAAAATCACCACCTTTTTTAATATTATCCAGCTTTTTGTAGATTTATAGAACCAAAGATCAATTATCAGATCGTATAACATGTACATCCTGTTGAAACACGGGAACTTGAATGCCTGCGTCACTTAACTTGAGTTCTACTTGTTCCATTACACTAAATATGGTATCCCAATAGACTTCTACCGGAGCAAACGGCCGTAATGAAAAATCAACGCCTCTTTCTCCCAAATTCAAAACACCTACTATGGGTTTCGGATCATTGAGCACGTGCTCGTCTTCTGCCAAAACTTGTTCCAAAATCTGTTTAGCTTTTGGTAGATCATCCTGATATTTGACAGTCACCCTCATGTCAACGCGACGATAACCAAGTACTGAATAATTGACAATATTCCCTTTTAATATATCGCCGTTGGGAACCGTTACGGTACTCTGCTCTTGTGTCAAGATAACCGTACCAAACAGTTGAATCTCTTTAACTTGACCAAACGTCCCATCAAGCACATCTATCCAATCTCCTGGTTTGAAAGTTTGAAACGCCACAAAAATAATCGTCCCTGCCAGATTATTCAATGATGTTTGCATGGCAATTGCCAGCACAAGTACAACAATGATGATGACAGTAAATAAAGAATTTATAGGCAGGCCGAGCGCAACAAGGGAAATAGAAATGGTAACAAGTAAAATGCTATAGTAAATAGAGCTGTCAATGACATGAACGACCTTTGGGGTGACATGTAACTGCCTGTTTTGAATGGAGGCCAAAAACAACCTGCGGGTGCGTTTTGCCAACCAGCGTCCAATGATGAAGATAAGTATGGCCCAGAAAATGTGCAATAAGTCAGGAAAGCCGATTGTGGAAAAAGAGTTATTTGCGTCCGTTAAAAACTCAAATAGTTGGGTCATCATCTGTTCTTATTTCATATCAAAACTATTATCGTCTTGCTATTGACATAATAAATGGTTTGGTATGTATAAAATCCTCTCGTTATTCTTTTTGTGGATGGGAATCTAACCATTGGTGAGCAGTCGCAATGGCTTCATTCATTGATTCACCCAGTTGTGGCTGTTCCAAAAAAATATGATGCTCACCAATTTGAGAAGCAAGGCCCGTCCGTGCCAACTGCTGCTGAACATGTGGCGCAATGCCAGCTAAAAACAACGCCCCATTGTTGGCTTGCAGGGTTTGATGGTAACGGTCTAACACCCCAATAAAGGTGCTGCCGATATCGTCTCGGCCGCGCAAAACCAGTACGACAGCCGCATGGGATGCCTGGTTCACCTGCGGCAATTGGGTTTCAAAGCTGGAGGCGGCAGCAAAGAAGAGGTTTCCATACACATACAGCACCGTCACTCTGTCGGATTCCAGTTGCACCGGCGGTTTCTGTTCAATGGGGAAGCCTTGCTCCACAAGTTCAAATGCCACCACCGTCACCTTGTTAGACGATTGGAGCACGTGCAGTAAAATGGATACGGCGATCCCGACAAATACCGCATATTGCAAAGGCATCACTAGCGTTGCGGCGAAGGTCAAAACCATGGCAATGCGCTGTGTCTGGCCGGTTTGCCAGACGGTCACCACGTCCTTTGGTTTGAAGCTTTGAAAACCGACCACAATCAGCAAGCCGGCCAAGGCAGCCATGGGCACACGCATGACAAAGCTGCCAAACAGCAAGACCAGGGGAGCCACAAACAGACCGGCAAAGATGTTAGCCCAACGGCTCCTGGCTCCGGCGTTGACGGTTACAGCCGTTCCTGACATAGATCCGCCTGCCGGAATTCCCTGAAAAAAGCCGGTAACGATGTTGGCCGCGCCCTGTCCCAGAAAATCACGAGAATTGTCAGGATAACGGCCGTCAGGATTAGGATAACTCTGGCTTACACCTGCCCCTTGCACCAAGCCGACGACGGCAAGGGCAAAAGCAACAGGCAGCAAGCCAACCATAGCGTTGAAATTGGGCAGGGCAAAGTTGAACAGCTTGTCGGGCATTTGGGTGATATCGCCTACCATCTGCACCGATTCTGGATTGAAAACGGCCGTTAGCACCGTAACGATAATCAATGCCAGCACCATCGCCATTTTATTGAGCCGGGTAAAGCCAAAGCCCACTATCAAGGCAATCGTTACCAGCCCAATCACGAATGTCGGCCAATCAAACTGCGGCCAATGAAGGACAACGTCGAAGAGATTCAAAACCTTGTTGCTAAACGGACTGGCATAGCCCGTGAAATCACTGACCTGCCCCAAGATAATCAAGGCAGCTACGCCGGTAATAAAGCCGGTCATCACCGAGTGAGAGACAAAGCGGAGTATCGAACCCAACCGTAGCACACCGAGCAGGAGCTGCACCACCCCGGTCAGTAAAACCAGCGCGGCCAGCGTCACCGTACGCTCAGCGGCGGGCGTATTAATCAGCGTATCCCCCGCAGCCACCGACAAAGCACTGGTGGTGGAGACATTCATAAACACCGACGAGGTGGCCAGCGCCGCCACCGGCGTGGCAATCATCAAAGTATATAGCCCTAATACCGGATTGACATTGGCCAGCAGCGCATTGGCCATCCCTTGCGGGATGTTGACAATGGCAAATGTAAGCCCGGCAATGGCATCTGCCGAGAGTGTCTTCTGGGTTAACTTAGGTATAGACATATCCTTTATATCCTTAACCGGATGAGCCTCCACGCCATTGCCTGATTAGGCATTGTCCAGATGCCGATGCATTCCCAACAACGGAAAGACAAGCAGCATAAACGTTTGAATAAGATACAGGCCAACAGCGGCCAGCGGCGCCCAAAGAGCCAGTACCAACCCAAGCAAATTAATGCCGATCGAGAACCAGCGCCTCCTGAATAACCTTTGTAAGGTTTGATCTGCGATGTCGTCGGATAACAGAGATGAATCGCGGGTGATGTTAAGGATGAGCAGACTAAGTGTTAGAGAAGCAAAGAAGATATTGATGCCGTAGAGCAACACAGCCGTTTCTACATCTGGCCCAGTCAGGTGAGTGACCATGACGTTTGTCGAGAAAGGGATGAGTGCCACCAGCAACAGTAGCAGCAAATTCATGCCGTAGACAATGGCATCGCCGCGCTTCATGAGCCTGGTTAGTTCAGCATGGGTCAACCAGGTGCCGCCGATGTAGGCAAAGCTAATGAAATAACCGAGGAAAACAGGCCATTGCGCCATAAGCGCTGGCACTAACTCAACGGATACAGGTGGAACGGGAAGTTCCAGCACAAGCAGGGTGATGGCGATGGCGAACACGGCATCAGAAAAGCCGTTGAAACGGTCAAGTGGGGCAAGGAGGTTGACCCTGCCGCCGCTGCTGCTTTCAGGATCTTTTTTCGGGTTGTTATCCATAATTAATTATACTGGTAGGTGCTTTTGCATTGATATATGGTTCATAACGGCCGTTCTGCATCATGTATCACCCCCTTTTCTGCCTTAGTAGGAGGCGGGTTCTCCCACTGCGTCCGTACAGCGCGCACACGATCAAACAAAGCTAGCAAGATGACAATGCCGTTTATCACATAGATAATCGTAAAAATCTTTGCCGCCGGGGTCGTCGGCGTCAAATCGCCATAACCGATGGTTGCCAAACTGATCATACAGAAATAGAACGAGTCCAGATAGCTCCAACCCTCAAGCCAATGATAGAACACGGTTCCAATAATCAAAACGGCAATTGTCCAATAAAATATAGGTCGAGATTCTTTATCCCGTATCACATCCATCAATAGGAATTTTTGAACTGGACGGTAGCTGTGAATATCTTTACCCACTGTGTCTGCTTTTCTCAAAGGTTCCATGCGCACTCTCTTTTTTATGATGATTGGCTGCTCGACTCACGGACAGACTCCGTTTGCAAGGCATGGGCCAAGCGCTCAGCGTCTTGTTGATTCAGGTGATAATTGACATCAAGAATTGGGCCGGGCGATGCGATATTGTGGGCATCAAGGGCCTCTTGAACGGCTTGATACACGCTATCATTCATTTTGCGCATCTCGGCGTAGTTGGCAATCCACCAGCGCAGCCGAAAGATCATGGCCGACTCACCGAATGCCACAAAAAGAGCCTGCACCGGCTTGTCCGCCATTACCCCGTCAGTCTGGCGGACTGCATCGTGGAGTACCTGGCGCACGCTGTTGAAGTCCGTGCCATAAGCCACGCCGATATCAACCTGCAGCCGGTAATTGCGGTTCGGGAAGCTATAATTGATCACCGTATTGTCGCTGAGATCCGTGTTAGGAATAATGACCATACGATTGTCGCGGGTCAGAACCTTGGTTGAGCGCAGGCCAATTTCAACCACATCGACCCACCCTCCGACATCATCATTGTAAATCCTATCGTTGATGCGAAACGGCCGATTGACAGCGATGGTGATCCCGGCAATGATATTGGTTAATGTATCCTTTGCCGCCAGCGAAAGGGCGAATCCGGTAAGACCCAGCGCGGCCAAGGCGGCCGTGATTTCAATGCCGAAATGATGCAAAATAATGGTGATAACAACAATTACCAGGAGTAACCGGGCAAAGGTTCGCACCAGGGGCAGCAGGCGATCAATGGCGCCCATATCGGCATCTTTCTTGCGGGCCAGCTCTCCATAGAAGTTCAGCCCATAATCGATAAACACCCAAACAATCATGCTAAACAAGATCGTATACAGAACAAAACTCACATTATTAAGCCATTGTTGCCCTGAATCACTTAGAAAATCAAGACGAGAAAAAGCCACTTGAAAACCGAAAATGATAGACACCCATTGCAACGGCTTGCGGCTTTCAGATAATAGACGGTCGTCAATGGTCGTACTGGTTCTTCTGGCGATCAGTTTGCCCGACCAAATAAGGATGCGCCAGCCAAAAATGGCAATAGTCAAAAAAACCAGGATAGAAGTGCCCACGTCTAACCATTGGTCAGGACTCAAGTCTAGGGAAAAGCCAGGGGCTGAAGACGTGGGTGCGTCGGATGAAGCCGCCGGGTCTGGGGTAGGCGTGGTCTCTGGCTCCGGTGTTGCCGCATCTTCTGGCGTTGCGGTGCTTTCTGGCACTGGTGTGGGGTCTTGCTGGGCGTTTACCCCAGGTGTCAGGCCTGTGGACACTGCGATCAGCAAGATCACCAAACAGACTGCCACAAGATCACTGCGCCATCTCTTTTTCATCTGATCCATGCCTGCTCTCCTAAACTTAACCATTTTTGGGGTGCTCATGATTGTTTGGATTGCATCTCGAAAACTAATCATTTGCTTTGTTTTCAGTCGAAACGGCCGTTTCCATTTTCGCCTTCTTCCTGGTGCTCATAAAAAACCCAAATCCGCGAGCGATGGCAAAAGATGAGAGCGATGCCATGACCACAGGCAGGGCGTTGGTAACTGACAACCCTACGATAGCCACAACAATCACGGCCAAAGCCAACGGAATCGGCACGACAGCCCCAGGCTAAATCCACCAATGAGCGAAACCAACGATGCTAACACGGAAGCAGGCACCGGTTTGGGGTCTAAATGGCCGTTGTCTAATGCCTCAAATACATCTATCTGCTGCGCATCAGCAAAGTGGTGGATAAGTCCCAACAGCAAACCGGCGCTGGTCATGATCACCACAATCGTCCAGGAGCCGGAAAAAGGTTCCCAACTGGGGGGATCAGGCCAAACGAGCGTCATCCCCCAATCCATCAGAGCCACAAAAATAAAAGCCCCGATACCACTGAGCAGCCCCAGCAAAACGCCCCATCCCAAACGCCGAAGGTATGCCTTAGCATAAGATAATTCAGTCATGTGCTTTCTTCATCTCCCAAAGCGTTATCTTGCTCTACGTCGCTTCCCTGAAAGTAATGTGTAGATCGCTTCCAGAGATTGCGTAATTTATCTCGTGCATTCTTGTTGTCATCACTCTTGCCACTTTTGGGGGAAGACATCAAAACTGCAATCCAGCGTGTATTATCAAACTGATGTAGGACAGCCATAATCGTCATTGTCAGTGGGACCGCTAGAATGGCGCCAACACCTCCCAGCAGCCACCCCCAGACGAATAAGGAAATGAACACAACGACAGGTGAAATACCTAAACCCCGCCCCATCATACGCGGTTGGATAAAATTTTGTACGGAGCCATTGATTATGACATAGCCCAGAAAAACGATAACGGCCGTTTCCAACCCCACCGTAATATAAGCGATAGCAACAGGCGGAATGAGCGCGATCCAGAAACCAACCGTGGGAATATAGCCCATCAACCAGGATAAAACGCCCCAAAGCACAGCATAAGGCACGCCTAGTACCCACAGTAAAATCACATCTCCCAGGCCAACAAGAAAATTTACGCTGGTCATAATAGACATATAACGGCGAACTTCTTCCGTCAACTGCACGACGCTTTTCAGGGCTGAATTGTCAGGGTGCAGTCCCAATCGGCTACCACCAGGCATAGAAACGGCCGCACTCAACATGAAGATAAAAATCAGTAAAACGATAAACACCAAAACAAGGCCATTGGCACTCCCTCTGATGATTACCGCCATTAGCTGCTGCGCTTGTTCAGAACTCAAAAAACCAGAAAATGCGCCGACTGATGACTGGGCGTCTCCGCTTGCGGCCGCCGTCTGTCCGGCGATATTCGCTGGCAATTGGGCAAGCGAAACAAATACGACAAGACCTACCAGAAAAATGACGCCGATAACGACGGCCAGCGTTAGAACAAAAGCCAACCACTCCGGAAGACCATGCTGCGCAAATTTAGCAGGCAGAGGTAGAACGACAATGGTAATCACCACCGCCAGCAAAATGGGGTTTAGAATCGCGGCGCTGGCTCGGATGCCGGCTGCAATAATAACAATTGCCGCTATACTGACGAGCAGCACTAAAACCGGCCGGGATGGGGATTCTGTCATGGCCATGCCTCGCCTTTACTCCGCT
>CAYGMR010000023.1:17206-23714 GCA_964350725.1 uncultured Ardenticatenaceae bacterium
CTCGGAATTGGCACCGACTGGGCCACGTTGATTCTCAATTTTGCCTCTTCTATTTGCGGAAAGACCTCTTCCAGATTTTTCCTTAACTCATCAAGGGGTTCTGGTTCGGACCAACCATGGAGGATGATTTCGACATTATTGTTGAGCACATTCACCCCATCCAGTTCAAGATCTAACTGGTTACGATCTAGCCAATTGAGTGTAACCTCACCGATTAATGATTGGGTCGAACTAATCTTTGCCACCCGGTAGGTTGCGGCTGCCAGTGGGATTGAAACCAACAAGACCCCAATCGCGATGTAGGCATAAACCCTGCGCTGTTTTGCCGGTGGTAAATCCCTGACAGCAACCGAAGCACCACTTAGGTTCAGCAAAGCAAATACAACCCCGCCGGCCAGCAAGATGGCTAACAAGTTTGTTATAAACAGCAAGCTCGCACCGACGGCGGGGATCCATTCTCCTTGTGACAAAGTGATTCCGACGACAGATAAAGGCGGAACCAGGGCAATGGCAATAGCCACCCCCGGCAGTGAATCGGCTACGTCAGCCCGACTGTAGGCAAAAGCACCGGCAGCCCCGGCAGCCAGCGCCACGATCAAGTCATCGAGATTCGGCGCTGTGCGGCTGGCAATTTGCGAATTTTGGGAGACGGAAATCACGTCGAATGTAACCTCACCAATGACAATTGAAACGCCAACAACCATAATAACACCGGCAAATACGAGTATGGCCGAATCAACCGCCAATTTTGCGTTTCCCATCACTAAAGCGGCTGTAGTAGCCAGAATTGGTGTCATTAACGGCGCGATGATCATGGCTCCAATGACTGTGGCTGTTGAATCAGAGAGCACGCCATAGGTAGCAATAATCGTAGAAAGGAACAAGAGGACAGTGAAGCGTAACAAATACATGCGTCGCTGCTCCCCTTCAAAGAAAAGTTTTCCTTCTAAGTCGCGTAAATTATCTGTTGTGAAGCGCGTATCACGTAATACTTGAGACAAGACGTTCACAATTCATTCTCCTTCCGGTAACGTTACAGTTTGTCAGCCATCCACTTGGAAACGAGATAAGCACTCAACAACTGCATCAATTATTAGCCGTGCCTTTGACAGTCGCTGCATCGACAGCGTTTCTTACGGTATCGAAGATACGATCTTCTCCTAGTCGGTCTATGATGCCAGCCATTTGTAACAGCTTCCAGGTGCTTGAGTGAAGACGCGCCAACGACAGTTCAATGTCGTATCGTTGTACGTAGTGGAAGAATTCACTAAGGGCATCGGCTCCAGTATCATCGACAAAAGGCATCTCTTCACAATCAATGACCACGGTATGGGGCAGCAATCCGTCCGCGCCAGCTTTGATTAGCAAAGCCTCACCCGTTTCCTTGAAAGCGTTGGCATTGGAGAAGACGAGCGGCGCAGCGAAGCGGTAGACAATGACCCCGGGTACAGGTTTCGCCTTAGTATCTGTTGTGCCTTTATACCAGCCATATTTCCATGACATCGTCTCATAGTCACCCGTTTCGGCTACCCGTCCCAGCACTGCGCGAATTGGGAAGCTAATCCGGTAAATAACATAGATGATTGAGAGCACGATGCCCACGATCATGGCCGGCAGCAGATCAAATACCAGCACTAGAAGAAAGGTTATAAACGCCAGGGAAAAGTCTACTTTGTCAATACGCCACAACTGTTCCAGCTTGCGGGGACTGGCGGAGCCTGACATTGAGGTAATCACAATAGCGGCCAGTACCGCTTCCGGAAGCCATTGGAACAGGGGGGCAAAGAATACCAGGGTCAGAAGCACCATCCCCGCCAGAAAAATATTAGACATCTGGGTTTTGGATCCGGCGGCCATGCCAGCTGAGGATTTGGAAAGGCTGCCGGTGACGACCATACCCCCCAGTAAACTCGCGCCGATGTTGCCAATGCCGTAAGCTCGAAACTCCTGGTTTGTGTTCAATGAATCGTGAGTCTTCTTGGATATATTGGCCGAGGCACCCCATCCCTCTGAGAAACCAACCAGTATGACCACTACTCCACCCACGATCAGGCTGCGCCAGGTTGAAGCATCAATACCAGTGGGAAGGGTGAACGAAGGCAATCCCTGGGGGATCTGGGCTACCAGGTTCACATCGGGGTTCAACGCGGCTATAATCAGTGACGACAAGATAACGGCCGTTAATGATGCTGGCAGTTTGGGTAAAAAACGCTGCATGGCGAAGATCAGCAGTAAGGCACCGACACCCAGTATCGTTGCCGTCCAATTCCAATCACCGATTTGGGAGATGGCTGACCACAGCTTTTGGAAGGTATTGCCGTCTACCAACTCAATCCCCAAAAGCTTGCCGAATTGGCCGACGATGATCTGAATCGACATACCAATGATGAAACCAGCCATAACGGCCTTAGACATGAAATTGGTAACAAACCCGAGACGAATAAGTCCGGCGACAACGAATAAAACCCCAGTGGCAAACGCAAGCGCCGCCGTCAGCGTCATCGCCGTGTTTTGATCCCCTCCAGCAAGCCCCCCCACGATACCGGCTGACACGGCTGCCACCGAGCCGGCTGCGCCAAACACCAACAGCCGCGACCCGCCAAACAGAGCGTAGCCAATTAGTGCTAACGGCGCTGCATAGAGGCCAACTTGAACGGGCACACCAGCAACGGTGGCATAGCCCATCGATCCTGGAATCAGCAGCGCTGCCACACTGAGCGCAGCAATCAAATCGGGTGACAAGTTTCTGCCCCAATCATACTGGCGCAGCCACGCCGCCGCTGGAAACCACAATGATAATTTGCTTGGCGCTGTTGGCATCGGTTTTACTGCTGCTGTTTTTATCTTCTGCGTTGTCATCGCCCTAAAATCCTCCAGAATTATTTCTCTTCGTAAGCTTCTACCGCTTTTTCCAGATTCGGATACATACGGTCATCCCCTAGTTTCTCGCCCAAAGAAGAATGTTCGATCATATACAAGGCTCTTGGATTGAGCGTCGTTAACCACAATACAATTCCAGCGTTTTGCAACTGCTCCTCAAACTCCGTCAGCGACTTAAGCGCAGTATATTCAATATCAGGAATGGCATCACAGACGAGGAGTACCACCTGCGGTGAGTTTTTGTGAATCAACGCCCATATCTTGTCGAGTACACGCGATATGTTTGCAAAGAAAAGACGACCCTCGGTACGTACGATCAACAATCCGGGAAAGGTCTCATCTTGCGCATGATCTGCCAACTGTCGATATATATGACTGTGCGGTTTACGGCCCAGCACATAGACAGGAGGATGGTCAACCTCGACAAGCAGCGTGAACAGCGTGAGCAGGATGGCAAACAAAATACCTTGTAATATGCCAAACACAATGACCCCGGCAAAGGCCAGCAATGCCCACATTAGCTCAGTGCGCCGGATTTGTGCCATGTCGCGGAATTCGCCAATCTGAACCAGACCTGCCGCCGCCACCAGTACTAATGCGCCCAGGGTGGCTTCCGGCATCAGGCTGATAAGTGGCGCCAGGAAGAGGAGGATTAAAGCGGTTACGGCAACTGTTACCAGTTCGGCGATCTGTGTTTTCGCACCGGCATTGGCATTAACGGCCGTTTGTGAAGTGCCACCCCCCGCCGGATAAGCCTGAAAAAAACCACCAGCGATATTTGCCATGCCCAGCGCAAACAGTTCATGGTTCGCATCCACCGCCGGTTCACTCTGACCCCGAAAAGCCCGAGCCGCGGCTATGGACTCCGTAAAAGACATCAAAGCAATGCCAAGTGCAGGCAGCCACAAACTGCCCACCAACGACAAATCCGGCAGCGAAAGAGAGGGCAGTCCCGTAGGAATATCACCAATAAGAGCGATACCAAAATTGCTGAGATCAACAACGGCTGACAACGTAATGCCAAAGGCAACCGCCACCAGCGCTGCCGGAAGGCGTGGCACAAAACGGGGCAACAGAATCAAAATTGCCAACGTGAGTGCCGCCAGCGCTACCGTAGGCCAGTTGATTTGTCCCAAGTTTGTCAAGATAAATGTCAGCGTGGCAAAAACCGAAGACCCACTGGGCACAGACAATCCCAGCACCTTGCCCAACTGGCTGACAAAAATCACCACCCCAATTCCAGCCTTAAAGCCCGTTAAAACAGGTGTTGAAATAAAATTAGCCAGCAGTCCCAGGCGCAAGAATGAGGCCAGTATCAGAAATAATCCAACCAAAAAAGCCAAGGTAGCTGCTGGAATGATGTAGTCGTTGGGATTATTTGTTGGACCCACCGCTGCCAGCAAAGCGGTGCCCGCTAAGATAGAGAGAGCAGATGTTGAACTGACGCTTAAGCGGCGGGAACTGCCCAACAAAACATAGGTAAGCATAGGCGCCAGCGCCACGTACAACCCGACCTGCACCGGTAAACCCGCGATGGTCGCGTAAGCCATCGCCTGGGGCGTGACCACCGCTGCCGCAATCAGACCCGCCACCAAGTCAGAACGCAGCCAGCCCATTTGATAGCTAGGCAGCCAGCCCAGGATAGGTAGGTATTTTGCGAGTTTGCTGGAATTAACGGCCGTTGTCATGCCTTACTCTTCTTTAGCAGCAAAAACGGTGCGCCAATCATGCTTCACGCTGACCATTGTCCAACCGCGCTCCTGAGCCATTTTCACGGCATCTTCGGCACCAGCCGTGTAGTCAAACTCTCGGTCGGCATCATCGTGGCTGACCAGCATACAAAAAGAGGCATGTGGGTTCGCATCTGTTAACTGCAGCATCGGAATATCGCCGTTGGAATTACCAGCGGCAAAGATAGGGTAACGTCCGATTCTGTCCCAGATATGCACCGCTTTGGCAGGGCCGTCATCAATCAAATCCAACCCAGGCTGCCGCATAATCGCCGCGCCCTGCTTATCCGCCTGGAAAGTGAGCTTGACGGCGCTGCCAATCACCCGTTCCGGCGGGATGCCATAGAGTGCCTCGGTAACAGGCCGCATGAAGTCGCGCCCGCTGGCAGAAGCGACATAGTTGGTAAACCCATGCGCTTCCAGATAGTGCAGTAGTGCCACCATCGGCTGGAATGTTGTTTCCATATAAGAAATACCCAGAGTCGGGTGCTGAGTTTGCTGCATGAAATCGGCGGAGAGTTTAGCAAAGGCATCAACGTTGATAGCGCTGAATGCCTTGAGCACCCCGCCCAGCATGACATTGACCCCGCTGTCGTCCCCGTGGTAATGTTTAATCACGGCATCGTTGAACCAGGCCTTGTCATTCTCATAGGCCGCCTGCCAGGGCTGCTTCTTTTGCAGCGATGGGTCGTTTTTAGCCATTTCAGTCAGCCGCCGCAGGACAAAGTCAAGCTGGATTTGCCCCGGCTTTTCGCACCACAGGGTACCGTCATTGTCAAAAACGGCGATGCGCTCCTGCGGTGGCACATATTTGGCGTTGGTTTTGTCGGTAACGGCCGTTACAAATTCCAGAACTGCTTGTTTGGTGGCTGTATCATGCCAGGATGATAAATCAGGTGTCATTTTGTTTTTCTCGCTTTGTTTTTCTCGCTATCTAACTCGAGGAGTATTTCAGTCGGGTAAATCCCCGATCAGTTATTCAGACATTACCACCGCTCTCGCTCGCGGCTGTGCCTGGTGAACAGGCAGTCTGATTGGTTGAGGTGTCGCAGCTGCACGCTTACGGCCGTGGCACTGCTTGGTTTTGAGGCCGCTACCGCAAGGGCAAAGGTCATTCCGGCCCGTCTGGGCTACGGCAGCCCGTAACTCTGCCGCTTCTTTGGCCAGGATGGGCATTACTTCTTCGGCCAGCCGGCCAGATCGCAGCAACGAGACGATAATTTTCATTGGATGCTCGATGTGGGTGAAAAAGTGATACCAGCCGGCGCACAAGTAATTCAAGCCAGGTTCGCCACTGGCCGTGCGGATAAAGCGATTTTTGGGACATTCCCCATGGCAGGCAAAGCGCACCTCACAGTCCAGGCATTGCCGGGGTAGGGTGTCAAACTTATCCTGTCCAAACTTGCGCTGCCGATTGCTGGCAACCAGTTCGATGATGTCAGTCTCAGCGATATTGCCTAACCCGTAATCCGGCTCCACAAAATGGTCGCACGAGTAAAGATCACCGTTGTGCTCAAGAGCTAGGGCCGAGCCACAAGTTTTATTGAAAACACATACGCCGGATGAAGGCAGTCCCATCCAGTTGCTCACGGCTGCCTCAAAGGTGGGCACAAACACGTTGCCCACATCATTCATAACCCATTCATCAAAAATTGTAGTCAAAAAGCGGCCAAACTGCTCCGGCTGCACCGAACGCTCCGACACCGTCGTTCCAGTTTGATACAGAGCCATACCATGCTGATCCAGGCGCTCGACCACCGGAATGAACTGGATCCAGTCCGTACCCACCTCATCGCGCAGGAAACGGTAAACCTCCAATGGGTAATGAGCGTTGATGCGGTTGACAGTGGTCAGCACGTTGGTCTCAACCTCATGCTTTTGCAGCAGCCGCAGCCCCC
>CAYGMR010000024.1:0-23633 GCA_964350725.1 uncultured Ardenticatenaceae bacterium
GCGAAGAAGTGCAGCTTACACCGACAGAGTACGATTTACTAAAAGTATTGATCCGTCATGCTGGACGTGTTTTGACGCATCAACAACTACTTAGAGAGGTGCGCGGCATTGGATTTCAGACCGAAACCCACTTGTTACGCGTGCATATGAGCAATCTGCGGCGTAAGATAGAAGAAGACCCATCTTATCCGCAGTACATTTTGACAGAACCAGGTATAGGCTACCGCTTAAAGAGTGATTTTTAGAGAAGATTTCGCTGATAACTCTTATAAACACGGACGGAAAGGAATATGATGAAAATTTTGTTCGTGTTCTTTTTTGTCCGCGTTTATACTTTTTGCCAGGCAGCATCTTGAGGAAAACGCAGGCTTTTAAGCTTCTTCTGGCATTTCGAGTTTGGCCAGAGGTAAGGCGATATAAAAAACAACACCCCCGTCTGTTCGATTTTGTGCCCAGATACGGCCGTTATGCGCTTCAACAATCCCTTTAGCAATCGATAAACCCAAACCTGTCCCGCCAATCCCAGTAGAATTTAGACGGAAAAACTTGTCAAAAATATGCTCCAGTTCTGCCTCTGGTATACCCGGACCACGATCCTTGACAGCAATGATTGCTGTCTGTTGCTCCTGGTACGCTTCAATCTCTATCAGTTCGTTTAGGGGGGCATATTTAATCGCATTTTCTACCAGATTCATTAATGCCGGCATCATCAAACTCAAATCAATAGCCACGGGTGGCAAATCATCGGGAATCGTTCGTTTGAGAGTGCGCCCTTGTAAATGGTTCGACATTTGCGCCAATGTTGTCCCCACCAATTCCCCCACATCATATGGCTGCTGGTTTACCTTTAAGGCTCCAGATTCCACACGTGTCATATCTAATAAATTGCCAACCAATCTATTTAAGCGCAGAGATTGTTCCCACGCAGTTTGTATCAAATCATGTTGTGCTTCCTCTGAAAGCAAATCTGCATCATCCAAAAGACTGCCTAGTGCGCCTGTAATGGAGGCCAGCGGCGTGCGTAAATCATGTGAGATAGAGTTAAGCAGCGCGGTTTGCAGCTTTTTGGTTTCTTCCAGGAGACGCGTATGCCGTGCCTGCTCGGCGAGATGGCTTTTTTCGAGTGCCAACGCTACCTGGTTGGAAAATGAAGTTAAAAAACGCCGCTGCTCGCCAGAAAGGATACTTTTGTAATCGTCTGAAAATTCGATGGCCAACACCCCAACAATCTGATCGGCGGTTTGCAAAGGTAAATAATAGCCATCGACATAGGTTAAAGTTTCTGTTTGTTGCCCTGCAGGTTGCCCATGATGAAAAACCCAATCAGCGACATCCAGTCCGTTGGCCTCCAGATAAAAATTGGGTGTGCTTGATTGTAATGTGAGACTTGCGCCAGTTTCATCGGGTAAAAATAGTGCTGCTGGACTGTTGAAGGCAGTTTGAATGTGGTGTACGCTGATTTGGGCTATGTCTACTGAATTCGACACGGTAGCCAATCCTTGGCTAAGCTCGTACAAGGCAGATGTTTGGGCCTCACGGCGGTGGGCAAACAGAGCCTGTTCATGGGCGCGTGCAGCTAGCGTACTAATGACGACTCCCACTGCTAAAAGCCCAACAAAAGAGAGTAAATACTCGGCATCGGCAACAACAAATGTATAGTAAGGCGGGACGAAAATGATGTCAAAAGCGATGACACTTAAGAGTGATGCGAAAATTGCGGGCCAGCGACCCAGCCTTACGGCTGCGACCATCACGACTGCTAGATAGAGCATGACCAAATTCGCCGGGTCGACAAAAGAGCGTAATGGAAAACCAACTAATGTTGCCAACAACACCAAACCGGCGCTCAATAAATAGGATTGCCAGGCAAAGGGTTGTCCAGCAGTTGGCGGTTGCGATGATGACGGCCGTAACCTTTCCTTTTTGCCGTTAATTACATAGATGTCCATCCCCTGACTCAGGCGTAAAATCTGATCAATGATCGAGCCGTGCAGCCATTCGTGCCAGCGTGATCGCAAAGATTTCCCGGTTACAATTTTATTGACGTTGCGGCTGAGAGCATAGTTGACTAACGTTTCGGCTATTGAGTGACCGGCGAGTCGGACCGTTTGTGCGCCCAACTCTTCTGCTAAATGCAGTGTCTTTGTTACCTGTTCTTCATCTGCTTCTGATAGATTGGCAGCACCAGGCGTTTCAACATAGGCAGCGATCCATTCCGCATCAAGTCGTCGAGCTAGTCGGCGTGTCGTACGCACAATGCGTTCACTTAAAGGGCTGGGACTTACGCAGACTAACACCCGCTCTCTGGCCGGCCAAGGGCCAGAGATAGCATGTTTTTGCATATAAACGCGCATTTGTTCGTCGACATGGTCGGCAACCCGCCGCAATGCCATCTCTCGCAGCGCTGTTAAATTGCCCGGGCGAAAAAATTTTCGGTGGTTCTGTTCGATATGTTTTGGTAAAAAGACTTTGTTTGTTTCCAAGCGCATCAATAATTCATCAATTGGTAGGTCAATTAGTTCGATCTCATGAGCTCCATCCAGAATGTGGTCAGGTACGGTTTCCTGTACAGTAAGACCTGTTACGCGTGACACAATATCATTAAGACTTTCCAGATGCTGAATATTCATTGTTGTATACACATTTATGCCGCTGTAGAGCAATTCAAGCACGTCCTGGTAACGGTGTACATGACGGGCTCCGGGGGCATTGACGTGAGCAAGGTCATCAACAATTGCGATTTGGGGTTGGCGTTTTAGAATGGCATCAGTATCCATCTCAGCTTGGATAAGGTTGTGATAGACGATTTCTTTACGCGGGATGATTTCTAAACCGTTTAATAAGGCTTCTATTTCGATACGGCCGTGTGTTTCAATATCTGCCACCACCAAATCTACATTTTCTGCGCAGCGCTGATGGGCCGCTTCCAGCATCGCATACGTTTTTCCAACCCCGGCGGCATAGCCCAGGAAAATTTTTAACTTACCGCGACTTTCTGGGTCATTTTTGTGCTGGATAGCCGGAGAGGGATGATTTGTATCAAGGTTTTTGTCTATCATGAATCAGATTGTAGATCATTTAGTACCGGATTCAAACCGGCCTCATTGAGTCAATGTGTCTTGATGTTTTCTTGACATACAGGATCAAATTCTTAATCCTTTCTTGACGAGAAAACAGGTATGCTACTGTAGAAGGGAACACCCACATTTGTGGGTGTTCTTTTGTTTGTATCAAAAAAATTGGAGATTGATTAAATGGCGCTTGAAATTAAACGGACTTTGATTGGTAAACCATTTCCCACCAGCCAGGAAGTTCATGAACGGCTTGACAAAGTACGAGGTCTAGCTGTTTTTGCTTCCGATCCGATCAGTAGTAACGCTTATGCTACTGAAGCGATCATGAGTGTGCTTATTGTGCTGGGCAGCGGTGCCCTGGCAATGACTTTGCCACTGGCCATAGGTGTGGCTATGCTGATTTTAATGGTCGTTTTTAGTTATATTCAAACGATTTTGCATTACCCTGATGGCGGTGGCGCTTATACTGTAGCAAAAGATAATTTGGGTGTGTATCCGGCATTGTTTGCTGGGTCTGCTTTGCTCATTGATTATATCTTGACCGTCTCAGTGTCTGTTTCCGCGGGGGTCAGAGCTTTGACTTCGGCCGTGCCAGAGGCATATGATTATCGAGTTTTTATTGCTTTGACGGCGATTGCTTTAATAACTTGGATTAATCTACGCGGGGTACGTGAAAGCGGCACTATTTTTGCTGTACCGACCTATGCGTTTATTGTTGGTGTAATGCTGACCATTGGCATTGGTCTCGCACGCACCACTGGACTCTTTGGCATGGAACCATTACCTTCATTTGAGGAAAGCGTACCAGCCACAACGTCATTGGTCGGTTTTGCCTATATTTGGTTATTGTTGCGTGCCTTTGCTGGTGGTTGTACAGCGTTGACTGGGATTGAAGCCATCAGCAATGGAGTCAAGGCATTCAAAATGCCAGAACCTCAAAATGCAGCCAAAACAATGGTGGCTATGGGTATTATTGCAATGACTTTGTTTATTGGTATTACCTTTCTCTCCACGCGCATGCATTTGATCCCAGTTGAACATGGCGAGAGCATCTTATCACAATTAACACGGCAAGTGACAGGGACGGGTATTATTTATTACTGGGTGCAAATTTTCACTGCTTTGATTTTGTTTTTGGCTGCGAATACTGGTTACCAGGATTTCCCACGTTTGAGTTCTTATCTGGCGAAGGATGGTTTTTTGCCGCGTTGGATGCAAAATCGTGGTGACCGCCTGGTATTTAGTTCCGGTATTGTGGTTTTGGCGGTTATTTCCTCTCTTATCGTCATCATTTTTCGGGCGGACGAAATTGCCATGCTGCCGCTTTATGCGCTGGGTGTTATGTTGAGCTTTACTTTATCCCAGGCAGGCATGTCACGCTTAATGGGTAAGATTGGTCAATTAAAACCGGGTGAAACAGGCATGACCAATGTTACAGAAATCCATTACGAAAGCAATTGGCATTGGAAAAAGGGGCTGAATATTGTTGGTGCCATAACGACCGGTGTTGTTTTTATCATTTTGACAGCCACTAAGTTTATGGATGGCGCGTGGATTGTCATATTAACTATTCCGGTAATCGTTTTTATTTTCTTTAGGATTAACAAACATTACCAAGTCGTGTCCCAAACCCTGAGTACAAAAGGGTTAAACGAGGATGATCTGATCGATGTGGCCAATATCGTTATTGTGCCGGTGGCTGATGTGCATCGCGGTACGCTGCAAGCGCTGCAATATGCCAAACGGATTGCCACCGACGTGCGGGCAGTTTGTATTGCCACGACCCCAGAAATGCACGAACGCGTCGAGCGCCGTTGGACACGATTCCCCAGATTGACTGCGGGCGTTGAATTGGTCATAATTGATTATGATTATCGCAATGTTTTGACCCCTCTGGTTGAATATATTGAAGAAGTTACTCGAGAGGAGTTCCCTGGTTGGTTGATTACGGTTGTGATTCCAGAATTTGTGCCGGTCGAACGGTACGCTAAAGTGCTGCATAATCAAACTGCGAATTTAATGCGACGTCAGCTACATGCGTGCGAAAATGTGGTTGTGATTGATGTGCCCTATCATATTCCCCCTGTAGATCAATTAGAAGAAGTCGATGCTGCCCAAGATAAGGAATACTGATTATAAATAATCCTAATCGGTGCGCGGTATGGCGACTGAAAACAATAAAAATGAACGGCGTATCCACGGATGCGCCGTTTTTTGTAGAAGCAAAAGGAATGTTTCTAATCATGGATACACTGCCACATTCTAAGCACCAGCTAATCGGACTTGCTTGTATATCGTTGCTGAGGCTAAAATCCACCCTCCTAGTACTACAACGAGAGATTGAAATGGGACACAGATTTTTGCAGACTTCGACGTGAGCTTAGTCGAACGATAAACACAGATAAAAAGTTGACATAAAAGTAAAATCAGTGTTCTATTCCTGAATTAAATTTTGGAAGTCTCGTTGTTGTCTAAATGAGGAGAAAGAAATTGGAGGTAATCCTGTGATAAGGAATAATCGACTTACAACAAGACCTGTTTTGGGGTTTTTGTTACTTATAATTGGGATGAGTTTGTTGGTGGTTGGCTGTCAGGGCAGCAGTGAGGATGAAGCTGGTGAGGATGCGGCAACGGCCGTTGCTGATGCCAACCCACCTGCTACCTGGACACCCATACCAGCGATCATTCGTGATCCCGAATTAGACCCGACTGCGCCACCCCCGGCGACATCGACAACCATGCCGACGGGCACACCGCTGCCCATCACTGACACACCGACGGCCGTCCCCACCGACACACCCACACCAATTCCACCCACAAATACGCCGGCACCCATTCCGCCAACCAGCACACCCGTGCCCGTAACAAACACACCCGAACCGACTGCGCCGCCACCGCCGCCACAAATTGGTGCAAACGGCTTAGTCGCCTCACATTTTGAGGTTGAAGGGGATCATAACGGCTATAAAAAGAAGGATTCGATCTGGTTCAACTTCTATGTTGACAACTCAACTGGCGGTGAAGTGAACTATAACTCTTTGGGTGTAATGCCCCGCAAAGATGGTGTTGATCGGTTTGAATGGTACCAACAAAGTTATGGCGGCCCTGATTCAAAAATTCGGGCTGGTGGCTTTGAATGGCGTGACAATATCAAACTACCTGAACCTGGCGAATATACTTTGCGCTTAGTCATGTGTTTTGATGGTGTGAGCACATGTGCACAAGGCGGACCTTACCACTCATTGTCAAATGAAGTGCAGATCAAAGTAAACTAAGTGCATTCAATAATGCTCTGCGGGATGAAAGTGCGGCACGGTCAGGAGACACGGCCGCTAGTGATCCAGCATTGCATATTTGTTTGTACTTAGAGCGTTGACTATTTAATGACAATTTGACGAAGGATGGCAGTTGATTGACTGGCTCGTCCGTCCTTCGTCTACTGTTAAAACGAATTAGAAACATAGCCTTCTAAGTCAGGGTACAAATTGCAACTCTGAAGCGATTTTGACAAGGCTGTCGCCGTCGATGAGCGTCATGGGTTTGTATTGCGCCCATTCAAAAGCAGATTCAGAAATGGGGGCGGTTGTGACCAAGAAGGCTTGATGGGCATGTTCATGGATCATGGTGCCAAATAGTTCGCGCACGATGTCTGGCCCCACGGTGTGCCTGTAGCGTTTGCATTGCACGACGGCTCGTTTCCCACCTGGTTGTATGACCTCTACATCGACCCCTTGATCGCCACTGCGACCGCGCAGTTTCACATCATACCCTTTACGCCTGAATAAATCTCCTACGAAAGCCTCAAAATCGGCTGGACTGAGTGCATAAATTGAATCGATATCAGTCAGCAACTTTGTTTTTGATGGCGCACGCCGCTGTCGCCAAATGAATATTCCCCACAAAATCAGCAAGGTAAACCCCCAAGCTGCATCGATTAGGTTTATTAATTCTGTCGCAAAAGTGGGTAAGCTTTGCAGCCACTCAGGGTGGAAAAGGGTACGGTAGCCAATCCAGAATATAAACGCAACTGAAAAGACGGCGAGAATGATTCGATAGCGCCAGTGGGAACCTGTTGCTTTTCCTTTGGATTGGGATTGCCAGTTAAAGCGTGCGAGCATAGTTGATTTACTCCGAACAAGTGTTCCAGTATTGTAATGTAGGAAGGGAAAGTTGCCAATCATTCTACAAGATATTCAATACGGCCGTACCTCGTAAACTGCTTGTTTTTAATTGTAACAGTGCTTCGTTGGCTGCGGTTAATGGAAAGCGTGTTACCTCGCTTTGAATGGGAATTTTTGCTGCGATGTCGAGGAATTCGATAGCATCCTGACGTGTGAAATTGGCAACGCTGCGTACTGTGCGTTCTCCGTAAATAGTTGCATAAGGCATCTCTGGAATATTGCTCATGTGGATCGCGTTGATGGCCAATGTGCCACCAGGTCGTAGATGATTGAGTGCCAGGGGGACGATCCAGCCCGCGGGGGCAAATGTGATGGCAGCATCCAGGGCAACCGGTGACTGATCTTGCGCTTGTCCCGTCCAAACTGCGCCCAACGCTTGTGCGTGCAGCTGATGGTCGGCGCTGCGTGTGAAAACATAAACCTCGCAATCCCAATAACGAGCAACCTGAATCGCCAAATGTGCACTGCCACCAAAGCCATATAAACCCAATTTACCCCCAGATTGAATCTGACTCAGGCGTAATGAACGGAAGCCGATGATGCCTGCACAAAGCAGTGGTGCAGCGGCTTCATCTGAAATGTGGCGGGCAGGGGAAACGCAAAGCGTTCATCAACGACTGCGTATTGAGCATAACCCCCATCAGCATGTAGTCCAGTGAATTTTGCCTGTGGACATAGATTTTCTAACCCATTTTGGCAGAAATCACATGTGCCGCAGGTCCAATTGAGCCAGGCAACGCCGACACGATCTCCGACTTGATAACGGCCGTTTGCCATGCCTACCTTCTCAACCACACCTACTATCTGATGGCCTGGTGTTAGTGGCAAGCGGGGCAAATTAAGGTCGCCTTCAACAGTATGTAAATCGGTATGACAAACACCACAAACATGCACTCGCAAACGGATTTGACCTGCTTTGGGTTCAGGCACGGCCGTTTCCATCAGCGTTAACGGCCGTTCGGCTATGGGCCCTGTTTGTGATAAACGCATCGCTTGCATATTATTTACTCTTCAAAAGCAACAGGGTGGCAAAATAAAAGCATTTTCATCCTGCAACCTTGTAACCCTGCAACTTTACTCATAGGGCAGCAGCGGTAAATTGAAAGCCAGTTGTTTGCCTGCATAGGGAGATGGTTTGTCAGCACGCCAACAGCTAATCAACCCTTGTAAATCTTCTTTGCGCCGTATCTCAAAGCCTACCGTTTCTAAAAGTGTTTGCCAATAATCTGCTGATTGCATGCGCGTAATGCCTGGAGCCAACGTCAACCAGTTGGTGCGGGTTGCCATGCGTTCGGAAAAAAGCAAACGGCCGTTTGGTTTCAAAATGCGTCGAATTTCACGTAAAAGGGTTTCGCGATCGCCATGTTGGTTGAACTCTGAGAGGATTTGGGGCAGGAATACGGCCGTTACACTATTATTGGGCAATGGCAGCAGGTTGAGCGGGCTGTCATACCAGATGATGCGCGGATCCGAGATTGTTAGCGGCGCATAACCTCGTGCGCGTTGTAAGGCTTGTCCCGTGTTCCATTGTGGATTGTATACGTCCACGACATACAATTTGCCCTTAACTAATTGTGCAGCAACGGTTAAGGCTTGCTGTTTAAGACCCAAATCAATGCAAGCGACCGTGTCATCTGAGCGCGTTTGGCTGAATTTGAGTAATATTTGGTTCGGTTGTAAACCGTTGGCCCCATAAAGTCGTTGTGCCCCCCATGCGCCAGCAATTAAAGTGTATGTAATAAACAGAAGCATAGCCGTTGCCAGAAAAATCACGCCTAACCAGCTGCGCCACAGACTCACTCCAATTAGTAGTAAAGCCGCGACGATACCGCCATAACGCCAGGCATAAGCGGGCCAATGAATCGCGAGATGTTGGGAAATGGTAGTATCAGTTGATTGTTTCATGGTTGAAGGATTATAGGTAATCGGCAACAATAATCAATGATAAAATGACAAAACATAAAATGCTTATTTATCGGTGTATTCAAAATGCTGGTAAAATGGCTTTATGACCCAATCAAAAGAAATACCGGATTCAGAAGAACGTTTTGTTAGATTTTCAGAAAGATATGCACACGGAGAAGTTCCGTGGGCTGCAGAATTGCCACCACCAGAAGTGATAGCTTATCTGGCGACAGCATCGCCAGGGCGAGGGCTTGATTTGGGTTGTGGCTACGGCCGTACCAGCATATACATGGCTCAAAAGGGCTGGCAAGTAGATGGTGTTGATTACATTCCACAGGCGATAGCTGAAGCGAAAAAACGCGCTGCGGAGGCGGCTGTGGGCGATCGGATAAATTTTCATACCGCTTCCGTCACAAAATTAGATTTCCTCAGCGGCCCTTATGATTTGGCTGTAGATATTGGCTGTATGCACGCCTTTGCGGGCACAGAATTAAGCGCGTATCGAGATGGCTTGGCTCGATTGCTGGCTCCCGGCGCGATTTATCTTTTATTTGCCCATTTACATACGGAAACGGCCGAACCTTCACGTTGGATCAAGGAAGAAGCTTTGCGTGATGTGTTTGCCCACGATTTTGACCTGTTGCATGTCGAATATGGCAGCACCCAGGTTGGTGATAATCCACCCTGGCCATCTGCTTGGTATCGTTATCAACGTACGAAATAGCTAGTCAGCATTTCAGCCTAGCTGACTAGCTAACTGGCTGACTGGCTGAAACGCTTAAGCCCAATTGCAACTGCAACGCATTAAGTTAAAATCAAACTATGTTAGACAGTATCAACACCCTGCTCAACCGCGAATTTAAGCGCCTCAACCGCATTATCCTGGCCTTGTTGGGGGTGATGTTGGTGACGCAGACAGTGGTATCCTTTTTTTTGTATACGCGCTTTTGGGGGCATGATACGGCCGCCTGGTTTTATGAAATAATAATTGCCAATATTGTCATGTTGTCAATCGGATTGTTGGCAATTTTGATAGTCCATCGGCTGCGTGTACGGCTTGAAAATCAGTTGAATGTTTTACTCGTCACTGAGTTGCATCAACTGCGCTCTGCTAATGACCGCGCTAAATCGTTGCAAGCAATGGCCTCGACATTAAGCGCCACATTGAGTTTTGAGCGAGTTGTGGAACAAGCGCTTGATGTTTGCAGCCTGGCTTTAGCTGATATGGGGATTCCACGCGATTCATTGGTCGGTGCCGTGTTTTTATATAATGGTGCGGCTTTGGAACCGTTAGCCATGCGGCGCTTTTTGGGCATTGATGAAGAAAAAGTGCTGCTGGGTAAGTCGGGTGTTGTGGGGACTGCTTTAAAACAGGGAGAGCCATCTATTACCGACAATCCGAGTAATGACCCAGAATTGAAGAACTTTGAAGCTTTTCAGACCTGTTTGACGGTGGTTTGTGTGCCGCTGCGTGCAGGGTTTCAACTGTTTGGTGTGATGGTGATGGGCACGGATGTGGCGGTACGTTTTGAAGATGATCATTTTGATTTATTTACGGCCGTTGCCGATCAAACGGTCATTGCCCTACAAAACGCCCAACTTTATCAAAACCTGGAAGCGGAAAAACAACGTTTGATTGAAGCCAATGAAGATGCACGCAAAGAGTTGGCGCGTGATCTCCACGATGGCCCCACCCAAACGATTGCCGCGATTGCGATGCGCCTCAGTGCCATTCGTCTTAAGATGACAGAAGATCAGGGCGAAACTGCCCAAGAAATCAAGAAAGTCGAAGAGATGGCCAAGCGCACATCGAAAGAAATTCGCGGCATGTTGTTTACATTACGGCCGTTGCTTTTGGAATCTAAGGGTTTAGGTGCGGCCGTACAAAGCGTGATGAACAGCATCCAGGAAACGGATGGCGTTGAAATGCAGTTGACCGGCAGCGAAACCGGCAATTTGCTCAACGATACCGCCCAAACTGTCGTTTTTTCAATTATCGAAGAGGCGTTGTCCAATGCACGTAAATATGCTGCTGCGCGTGTCGTTGAGGTGCGTCTGTGGCAGGAGGAAGATTTGTTTGTGGCGCGTATCACCGATGATGGTGCTGGCTTCGATCCCGATGCAATACGCAATGACTACAACTCACGCGGCAGCTTGGGCTTGTTGAATATGCATGAACGTGCCGAGCGCATTGATGGCTCGATCAGCATCGAGTCTGCACCCGGCGCCGGTACCACCGTGACACTCGTTGTGCCGCTGGAGAAACAAGGCCGTAGTGACCCGGATGTTGATGGTGCTGTTGGTAGTCTGGAAACGGCCGTGTAATCACCCAGCTTTTGCTTAATATAACGAAATAAAAGCCAGCATCACCCCCGCTCTAGCCGATGCAAAGCGGGCTGCAAGAATTGCTAATACATGTGGACACGTTGGTTTGTAGTGACGGCTTCAGCCGTGCGTTTAGCCGCTAAAACGGCTACTACAAACTGTTGAGTTATTTCCGCCTTGTTGTACTAGTAGTCCAACCAACAAGGTTTGCCGGGTTCTTGTAGGACGATAGTTCGACCAGGCTCACCACAAGTTTTGCAAATCGTCCCCGCGATTTACAAAATCGCGCTACAGTCTATCCATCAAAAGATGATTGTCGAACTACGAGGCGATTCACATACAAATCCGAAACCCCTCTTGTGCCTCAGCCTAATTTAACGAAATCGCCAGCCTCCAGTTAACTATACAGACAGCGTCCCCGCAGTTCCGAGCAAGCCACGAAGTGCTTCCATCATTCCCATATGTCTGCTGCCGTGAGTAGCATGAAAAATCAAATCCTGAGCAACAGTTGACTCTTTTGGTTCAGCTGCCCAGACTTTGCCTGTTTTCGCATCATAACCATAATCAAGTATGCCATAATACGTTTTGTCAAAATCTGTTTCAGTCAGTTTTTTGATGTTTGCGTCACAAACTTCAAAAGCGGCTTTTGCATAGTTGACAACGGCCGTTTGGCCCGCCTGAATAATGGTGGTTTGAGCTTGTTCATGCGCTTGCCCCATACCAGACTCAAACACGCCCAAATTGTCAGCTAAAACATTCCACCTTGTACTAACACTTTCTTGATACCAAATTTCAGCACCCAATGTGCCATCGGTCACAAAAGCTAACTTGGACTGAAGTCGATCAGCAAAGCGCGCCATATGCCATAAATGCCAACCTATTGGTGGAGAATCCGCACTAAAAACGTGAATAAATTGCTCGGAATTAATGACCGTACCAGCTCTAATCAACCAATCATGCACGAAATATGTGCGTGCCTTTAATAAACTATTCGTATTGTTCAAAAATTCTCCTTTAAGTAGATCAATATGGAGTAACGTTAGATGGTCGGGTAAAGACGCGATGTTGCCGTCGCGCCCTAGCGCCAGCTTCAGCGGGTGGCGGGCCGGACGATCTCACATGCTAAACAGAACAAATTTAACGAGCTGCGACCTCGCCGCTCCGTTGCTAGCATTGTTAGGTGTCATTATCTGTTTGACGATGTACTTCATCAAGTGTTTTCCCGCCATTATACTTCCACTCAATCCATCCATTTGCCTCTCTTGCTCCTTATGTTCTCAGAATTCTACTCTAAATTCTGATTGTAGCTGGTTTTATGGGAAGCTAGCAGACTGTCGGAAAAGTCCTAAATGGTACGTGGATGCTTCGGTAGGCTCAGTACAAGTTTTCACAGATTGAATGGATTTTCGCGGATAAATTCAGATTTTTGTACTTTATCCGCGAAAATCTGCCTAATCTGCGTTTAGCGTTCGACTGAGCTCATGCCGAAGTCTGTGTACTATTAATAAGTTCTCCGACAAGCTCCTAGCGATTTATTGTCTTATAAGCGATAAGCCGCTAGATTAGGGCGTATGACTCTGTCTTTGCCCTTATCACTAAGGTCTCTCATCGGTCGCCAGCAAGAATTAGCGACGCTGAACGAACTTCTGCGCCTCCCAGATGTGCGTCTGCTGACGCTAACCGGTCCGGGTGGCGTGGGCAAGACTTCCCTGGCCCTACAAGCTGCCCATGATGTGGCTTCTCATTTCGTAGATGGTGTCAACTTTATTTCACTGGCCGACATCAGTGACCCGACATTCGTTTTGCCAGTAATAGCGCGGGTCTTGGGATTAAGAGAGGAAGGAAAGCGACCACTCATCGACCGTCTCAAATCCTATTTACAACACCGGCAACAGCTTCTCCTGCTGGATAACTTCGAGCAAGTGATTGCCGCGGCTCCTCAATTGTCCTTTCTCCTCATTGCCTGTCCTGACTTAAAGGCCATGGTTACCAGCCGTAAAGTGCTGCGCCTGGGCGGGGAACGAGAGTTTTCCGTGCCCTTGTTGTCGCTTCCCGACCTGACCCGCATCACTCAAATTGAGCGTGGGCAGGCCTCACTGTTGGCGCAAAACACGGCCGTCACACTCTTCACCGAATGCGCCCAAGCCAGACGCGCCGATTTTCAACTCAGCGACGACAATGCGTTGACCATCGCCAAGATTTGTACCCATTTAGACGGGCTGCCCTTGGCTATTGAATTAGCCGCAGCTCATATCAAACTTTTCTCCCCTCAGGCTCTGCTTGACCAACTGAATAAAACTGTCGAACGCGCAACCTTATCACTTCTATCAGCTGGCCCACAAGATGCACCGCTACGACAGCGAACATTACGTAACACGATTCAATGGAGCTATGACCTGCTGCAACCTGAAGAAAAACAGTTGCTGCGCTATTTATCGGTGTTCTCTGGCGGATTCACACTGTCGGCGGTCAAACAACTCTTCCACCACTTACCATACGTGCTAGACGGAATCAGCTCTCTGATTGATATGAGCCTATTGCAGTCACGACCAGATAACAGTGAGCCACGCTTCTCCATGCTAGTCATGATTCGGGAGTTTGCCGATGAGCAGTTGGCTCTCAATGGCGAAAAAACAACTGCCCAGCAAGCCCATGCCAACTATTTCCTCGCTCTGGCAGAAACGGCCGTACCCCATTTACGCGGCCATCAACAAGAGCAGTGGCTCAACAAACTGGAACAAGAACATGATAACTTACGCGCGGCATTGCGCTGGGCATTAGAGAGTAAGGATGTGGAAACGGCCGTTCGTCTGGGCACAGCGCTTTGGCAATTTTGGCTCTTACATGGCTATCTCAACGAAGGGCATCAATGGTTGGAGAGGATTTACAAGCTGCAACTGACGGTTGATGAACCAAGCTCATCATCACTGGCTCATCTGCTTGTGGGCGTTGGCGCCCTCAAACATTATCAGGACAATCAGCAAGGCATCGCGCTGCACCAAGAGAGCCTAGCACTGTTCCAACAAATAAATGACAAAGCTGGCATTGTGGTCGCGCAGCAAGGATTGGCGCGGGCTGCTATGCGCGGTGGTCAGTTTGAGTGGGCCGTAAAAGAGTTTCAACAATGCCTCACCCTCAGCCGCGAACTGGATGATGAATGGGGGATTGCCCATGCGCTTACCTTTCTGGGGCAGACCTACAGTTTCATGGGCAATTATGAGGCAGCGCGGCAGCCACTAGAAGAAGGCTTAACCCGTTTTCGGAAAATCGGTGACAGGCAGAGCCTCGCCTTGGCATTACAATCGTTGGGTTTCCTAGAATCGAGTGTTGCCAACCTGACACTCGCCCACGCCTTGTGTAGTGAAAGCCTTTCCCTCATTCGCCATTCTGGGGACCGAGTTGGCATTGCCAGAACTACGTTTTTGTTGGGTCTGATTGCCATCCAGCGGCAGGAGCATCTGGCAGCCCGCGACCTATTGGCCGAGGCGGTGGCTCTCTGGCAAGAATTGGGCGACCGTTATAACTTTTGCGGTTGCCTGGCCCTCATCGCCAACCTGGCTTTACACGGCGGGCAAGTCGCACAAGCACTGCAACTATTGGGATCATCTGAAACCTTCATGCAAAAAATCAACGCGACGCCCCCAGCCCTGGTACAGACGATCATGGATGAGGTAAAGCAGCAAACGCAACTCCGGTTGGACCAAGCTGCTTTTGCTGCGGCCTGGGCCGCAGGGCAAGCCCTAACCTGGGAGCAAGCTTATGAGTTACAGGGTATGGTGTTGGCGGATTATGGGGTGGCAACGGCCGTTTCTCCTCGCGTTTACCCGAACGGACTTACCCAACGGGAAGTTGAAGTTCTGAACCTGTTAACCGAGGGCCTCACAAATGCCAAAATTGCCGAGATTCTGGTCGTTAGCCCCTACACGATCAACGCCCACCTGCGCTCTATCTACAATAAACTCGATGTATCCACACGAGCGGCGGCCACCCGTTATGCGCTCGAACACGATATTGTCCAACCTTAGCCCATAAGAAAAATAATCGAAGAGTCTGCCCCACCCGCCCCTTTTCCGCTCCCCTTTGCTGTGCCAATCCCCAATAGTTAACTCAAATAGTTAATTCTAACGATGTGCCCATTCCGTCAATAATTTATCATCTAAGCAAGTTAAGGAACGCGGTTTAAATAACTATCGCAAACTGATTACACAGTTCCTCAAGGCTGACGATGCAATTCAGACAGTTATTTAATCGTCAGCCTTAATCACAAAGGAAGGCAACCTCAATATTGCTTTCATAACAATTGTTCTAACCTATTTTATTGTTGCAAATCAGATTCATTAAGGAGAAATATGATGTCAATTGAACAGAACAAAACTTTCGCCCGTTACGCAAGAGAGGAATTCGATAAGGGAAATCGGGACATTATTGATGAGGCCTACGCCCCCGATGTTGTGCTGCACTTTGCGGGAAATCCTGCCCCCCTGAACCTCGCGGCAATGCGACAAATGCTCGATATGTTTTATCAAGCGTTTCCCGACCTGCACCATACCTTTGAAGACCAGATCGCAGAAGGGGACAAAGTTGTCACCCGGGCGACCTTTCATGGCACACACCAGGGACCATTTCAAGGCATTCCCGCAACGGGCAAGAAAATCGCCGTCGAAGCAACCTTGATCGATCGGATTGTTGATGGTAAGTTCGTCGAACATTGGTCTAACATGGATTCCATGAGCTTGATGCAGCAGTTGGGCGTCATTCCCGCACCAGAGGCTGCTGGCTAACTGACGGCAAATTGCGCGTGCAGATTGGCGATTTGCGACATTTGTCTAAGTCGTTAATCGCCAATCACAAAAAAACAATACGTCGGTGGTTAACTCAGATTGTATTTGAATGTTGACCCCGGCATCACCAAAGGAGAAATAAAAATGAGTAACGCTTCTTTTTCTGTCACTGAAACAATCAATGCCCCTGCTGCAAACGTTTATGCTTATGTTGCCGATCTGCCACGGCACATTGAATGGAATAATCAGCCCATTGAAATGGAGAGACTCACCAATGGGACGGTAACGGTTGGGTCTAAGTTCCGCACACTCGAAGGAAATCCCAGAGATTTTCCGAAGATGATGAAATTTATGTTTACCTATTTTATGCCCGTTTTCAAAAAAATCTATGGCTTTGGGGATCATACCTACGCCACGATAACCGCTCTTGAGCCAAGCCACTTAGTCGCCTGGAAAGCGCACTTGCCTGGCCGCAAGGGGGATATGATGCGGATGAATTGGGAGATAGCGATTTCAGAAGAAAGTAACGCGCAGTGCGTTGTTACACAACGGTGCCAAATCGTCCCGCCGGACAGTAGCCCATTCGCGCGTATGGTCAATGATGAGATGCTTGAAACATCTCGTAAAGAAACCACGGCTAATTTGCTTGAGCTTAAGCGGATTCTTGAAAGTTGATAGGTTGTGGAGTTTGGACATATAGAATCATGTCTATGGGCAACGGGGCGGCAAGAGTTGATTGGCTCAAGCCTAAAATAATATTAGGCAGCATGATTGATTTAACGCTTCTTGATTTTCACGATGATTCTACCACATTATACACCAACCTGACCTGATTCTGCCTACAATAGCGCAGGTGCCATCCCGACTTACACACCCCGAAATGTTGAGAAAATACAGGGCAAGATAAACAGTCTTTAGGCTAAATCTCGTTGGCATTTGCAAGAATTGTGTCGACGACGTATGCGATGGGTGCCGTGGCGTCGACTATGATTGCGCTCTTTGGAATGTCTTCCTTTGTCGCATGTAATCGCGCAATGAATTCCCGATCGCTTGCTCGTCCGCCCCACTCATCTTCTGGTCGGACGGCAAGACGCCGGTTCAGTGTGTCCAGATCGACCTCAAGAACAAAAACGCCATCAAATAGATCGATAAAACGGTCGAAATTCCTGGAACCGCCGCAAAAGAATGCTGCTGCATGGCTTTGGTCAGCCAGCAAAGCTGTGACCTTAGCGACGTCCCAGATATGATGTTCGTGGGCGCAGCCATTCCAAGGCTCCCCAGTTTTTGGGTCATCTTGATAGGCCAACTCTCTGTCGCCATGGATGGCATGGTAGCCGCGCCGTCGCAGCTCATCGCAGACCGTGGTTTTACCGCTGCCGGAAACGCCTTCGATTAAAAAGTTTTTAACACCCATGTTCCGCTCCCAATACAAAATCATGCGGCTGTGGAGTTCTGCCCGCATTTCGAATAGCTCCGCATTCGCTGCCTAAGCTTCAGCTTCCACTTCGGGCCGAAAGCGGACACTCCCGAATGTTGAAGTCACATCTCATTTACTTGCTCAAGTTTCTGCTTGCTCATTGATCGAATAGAACTGTTTTGCCCACTGACGGTAAGACCCGACAGGCCCATCTAAGACTAAATGAGATGCGGTGTCAAGCAATTCTCTTATGCTTGTTAGCCAAATTGTTCGGGTTACATCTGGCAAACCACGCACGAATTAACCCAACCTGAAAAAACTGTATTGGGTTCTCAGAGCCTCCGCCTTTAATGATGTCGGCTACTAAGTTTGGCGAGAGCAGGGCAACATTTTTGGTGTATGCAGCCTTCATACGTTCCAACCCTTCTGGTGAAACATCTGATGGCGTCATTACATTTTGCCAGACCCAACGCCGCTTTTCAGCGGGCGCGGCTTTTTGCGCTCCGCTGCAAAAGCTTTGTTATGTGTGAATTCAGTAACGGACATAAATCGTTGGCATTAAAAACTCGTCATTCCTTGATAGGGTCAGGCTATTCTTATATTTATGGAGCCCAGGAAAGATGTTTTCAATAGGCTAAACTACTTTCCCAATCAAGGTTACTTCAACTGGTGCATCTGAAGGTAGCGAAGCAACACCAATCGCAGCGCGACTTCCGATGCTTTCAGCCCCCAGATGTTCAACCAGAAGTTCAGAAGCATAATCCGCAATTTTCGGGTGTGCGGTAAACTCAGGTTCCGCATTCAGAAAGACGGTGAGTTGAAGAACGACAGCTATCTTCTCCCCTTCTTTCAAACAAGCCTGTGCCGCAACCAAAGCATTTAAGGTTGCCAGACGAACAGCATCCCGGTGAGATTCTATGGAATCAGTGGCTCGGATTTTTCCAGAATACATAAGTATGCCAGCTTTGCGGGGTGTCATCCCTGAAGTATAAATCAACTCTGCATGCCGAATTGCAGGTAAATAGTTACCTTGCGGTATAGGTTGTTCCATATGCTGGCTCATTTACGGTAAACCCCCACCATTTTTACAATCCGTCCCGCCGCCGCGACTGCTGCCGCATGATCTTGTGAAAAGTTTAGCCGGATGCTATCACCAAAACCCGGCGCAAATTCTGTTCCAGGCGTAACTGTTACACCTGCCTGATGGCGAAGCAGCCGTACAAATGTATTGGGTTCAACATCAAGGGGTGGCAGTTGCGGGAAGAGATAACTTCCGGCTTGTGGCGTTGCTGTCAGGAAATCAGCTGCCCTGAAAACTTTTACTATTTCATCTCGTATTGCTTCATGTTCACGAATACGTTTTTCCAGCCAGCCTGCTGGCTCTTGAAACCACGTATCAAGAACTGCTTGATTGTATCCTGCTGCACGGAGGGATACGATTGCTTGAAGACGTTCCATTCGATCAATCAATTTGGCTGTACCGAATGCAGTGCCAAGCCGGAATCCACTAAGAGATTCTGTCTTCGATGGCCCCATAATCGTGATTAGATTTTCCGGCTGGGTATCACAGGCACGCAGATGTGGATAAACCTCACCACTGTAAAGCATCCTGGCGTAAAGTTGATCCACAATTAAAGTCACATTATGTGCTGCGGCAAGTGTTGAAATGGCAGTGATTGAGTTGCCCGAATACACCAGCCCTGTAGGATTATTCGGTGTCGAAAAGATAAATACCTCCGTGCCGCTTTTGAATGCATCTTCAATTCGATTAAGATCGGGGCCATTTTCAGATGGCTTTCCCTGGTAGTGAAGAGGAATGGGAACAACTTCACCGCCGAAAAACTTAACAAGTTTGCGATTGGCAAAATAGTCAGGCTCGATCACAGCAACTTTTGTCCCGTTTGTGACTGTTGCGCCGAGCGCTAAAAACAGCGCGCCTTGCGTTCCGGGCGTAATGATCAATTCGTTGTCTGCTGAAACGGGTTTGCCTGTAAATTTGCCCAGGCGCTCGGCCACTCCTTCGCGAATCTGAGCCGCACCGCGATACTCAGTGTACGCTTGCGGTCCCCCTCTCTCAAAACCATCTTTCCATGTCTCTGATGATCCAGGTGTTGGCGGAAAGGCATCTACATCTCCATGCGAGAAATCAACCGGAATCCCGCTATATTTTTCACCGCGCATAATTTCATTAAGATTGCTTGTTTCTTGTCGAACTTCTTGACCAGGAGCATTGTCTGCCTCAAGAGCTCTAAACTTTTCATCTAGTGTCATCATATTATTCTCCAATCATTAAATCTGCTTTACAACCTCAGTCAATGGTCAACAGAAACACATAATATATATTAGCCTGCATGTGTGATGTCTAATATAGTCAAAATATTTGTTAGCATGCGTGTTTAGCGGTATAAACCACGAACTCATAACAAATTTATGCAGTAATTACTTCATAAAATTCAAACAAGGGGTTTATGTAACATTATTGTTGCCCGCATTAGTGCTGTATAAACTGATAAATACGCATAAAAACAAGCATCGCTTCAAAACAGTCAGCACTGCCAAAGAAGCGGCGCTAGTATAAGATTGATTGTGTGCTTCTCCAAATAATTAGGGGGCGGCAAAACCAAAATTTCTATCAGGTAGGACGTGGCTCAACCGGCTATGTTGCCTCATGTAATTAGTATGCACACCCCTCATTTAACTCAATGAGATCTGTGCATTTTTGTTAAGATGGATATGTTGATTTGCAACTTCTACAACGTTTGACAAAAATCCCCCTTTGGCTGCTATTTTTATTGAGCTTCGTTGGTGCAGTCGGTTTGGTGCTCTGGTTTCCGCTGCTGCCGGCTTATCAGCAAGCACCACCGTTAGACATTCGTTCATTTGCACCTTCTGCGAATAACGGTCTGGTGTATGCGGTTTTGTTGTGTGTCTTGTTTGCCCTAAATGGGTTGGCGGCGTGGCAGGTTTGGGTTCAGAAACGGCCGTTATCTCTCAAACAACTGTGTGCAACGGCCGTTTCCCTGGGAATCCCCTACCTCTTTATCTACCCGATCAACGCCAATGACATCTATCGTTATGTGATTCGCGGGCGCATAACTAGTTTTTATTCTGAAAACCCATTTTTAATGCCGCCCACCGCGTTTCCCACTGATCCATTTACACCATTTGCGGGCGAATGGGCATCTGTCACCACACCCTATGGCCCTTTGTGGGAACTGGTGGCTGGCGGGTTGACTCTGCTTAGCGGCGACAATTTATTGCTGGGTTTGTTGGTGTTTAAGCTGTTGGGATTAGCGGCGTTGGTGGCAACGGCCGTACTGCTATACTTTCTCTGCCAATCATCACCTGCCCCGCTCAGATTTGCCATCCCGCTGTTGTGGGCCTGGAACCCAGCCTTGCTGCTCATGTTTGTGGGTGATGGACACAATGATGGGCTGATGCTGTTTTTGCTGCTGTTGGGCTATTTCAGTATGCAGCGTGGCCGCGGTCTGGTGGGCTTTTGGATCATGGTGCTGGCGGCCTTGGTCAAACCGATAGCACTCTTAGCCTTACCGATATTTTTTCTGGCGTTGTTGCGCGATGCTGGCAACGGCCGTCAAAAGATGCGGTTTGTGTTATTGAGCAGTTTCGGCAGCTTGTTATTGTTGTGGCTATCTTTTTTGCCCTTTGATTCACCGCTTTTGTTGTTGGAGCGCCTGATTGATGAAGCCGCTGCTGGTGCGGGTTTTTCAGTTGCCACCTTCATCTTTTTTGCCACGCAGACCCTTGGTCTATCGCTTTCAATCACCCAGATTGGCCAAATCAGCCTGCTGTTATTCGCATTGGCTGTCCTGATTTTGTTGTGGTTGACCTGGCGTGGACGTGCAGCCGCACGCTCTACCGGTGACATTTTCGCGGCCTATATTCTACAGGCACTTAACTTTCGGATTTGGTACGCTGTCTGGCCTTATCCGTGGCTGCTTGTCGATAGTTTGCGGGAGAATACGGCCGTTGCCGGCTATCGTTTGCGCGTTGGCTGGTGGTTTTTATTGACCACACAATTATCAGTCCTGATTTACGGCCATTTGCGCATATTTGCTCTCAGCGGCAGTCACCAATGGGCACATTTAATCGGCGTGCCGTTCACATTCGGTCTACCCTTTTTGCTCGCAAAATGGTCGCCACACAATAGTCCATGAGACATGCTTGGCTACAAATTTAGATTGTGTGAAAATAAGAGCAATTACCAATCGCCGCATTAAAAGAGTGTAACGAATTCACACGAATTTCCACGAATCATCCCCCCCAATTCGAGAAAATTAGCGTCAATTCGCTGCTTCAAGTGTGGCCGCAATGTGAGGTTAAACATGGATGCATCAGTAAAGATGGAAGGTGGCGCTATGCGCTTTGTGGGAACGGCCGATACCGGCTTTCCTGTGGTCATGGATGCACATCCTTCAGTGGGTGGAGACAACAGCGGACTGCGTCCGATGGAACTTTTGTTGGTCGGTTTATGTGGCTGCACCGCTATGGATGTGATTTCAATCTTGCGCAAAAAGCGCCAGCAAGTAAGCGACCTTGAAGTTAAGGCACATGCCAAAAATGCCGAGACATACCCCAAAGTATTTACAAATATCGCGCTTGAGTATATCGTAACAGGTAAAGATGTTGATCCCAGCGCTGTTGAGCGCGCAATTCAACTGTCGGCTGAACGCTACTGTCCCGCACAAGCGATGCTGGGTCAGGTAGCAGAAATGGATTTGACCTTTACGATTATCGAAGAATAGACAGCACACATTTGTGAGGGTGTCATGTCTGATGAAGGAATAAATTTGCCATCAACGCATGACGTTGATGATCCTGGTGATAAAGTGCCCACGAAACCGGAGCGTCCTCCTGCAACGGGCGTCGACGGTGTCGATATTGTGGATGAAGACGGCCGTTCTTTGATGGGGCGTCTCGCCTATTTGTCGGCAGACATTGCGGGTGGCGCTGCGGAGGGGGCTGTGCGTATCGTTTCAGCGACGGCTGGGGCTTCATTGCGAATCGGCCGTGCCATGCTGCGTCCTGAACGTTTGGAGATGATGGCCGAAACTGGGCGTTATATTCGTGATGTGCGTGAGTTGGCTGGTTTGACGCTCATGGAGTTGAGCGAAGCCATCGATATGGAAGATAAGAGTTTTTTGGAAGCTGTTGAAGCCGGCACAGCGACCCTCTCCTTCGAATTGAGTTTGCGTATCGCGGCTTTGGTGGCCAGGCATGATCCAGTGCCATTTGTCATGCATTTGACGCGCACTTACAAGCCATCCATTTGGGGCATTTTGCATGATTGGGGCGGCGGGCGCGTGAGCCTGCAATTTGAACGTGAACGCGAATTTATCAACATTCTACGTCGCCATGATTCAGCACGTAAATTGTCTGATGAAGGCTATCAAAGGGTCTTAGATTATACACAAGCGGCATTTGAGCAGGCTTTGTTTTATGCCGTAGTGAATGAAGGTATTGAGGATCGTATCATCGGTCCTGACACGGAGAATTCGGATGAGAAATAAAAAGAAGAATGTGGGTGTTGGTTTATTAAAGGGTTTGTTGGTTCTGCCAGCGGCAACGGTGGCGGGGTGGATTGTTTATAGCAAGTTTTTCATCAACCATGATGAGCCGTTAAAAGAGGCGATTCCTGCCCAGCGCGTGGTCTATGCGGCAAAAACGGCCGTTAATTTGAATTACTATGTTGATAAGCGTGGCAGCGGCCGTCCACTTGTCCTCATTCACAGCATAAACGCCGCTGCCAGCGCCTATGAGATGGGTCCGTTGTTTGCCCACTATCAAGGGCAGCGCCCTGTTTACGCGCTGGATTTGCCTGGTTATGGCTTTTCAGACCGGCCTGATCGCGTTTATTCGCCGCAATACTTTGCCGAATCAATCCTCGATTTTTTGGAAACGCAGGTGCAAGGACCGGCTGATGTGGTGG
>CAYGMR010000025.1:0-1166 GCA_964350725.1 uncultured Ardenticatenaceae bacterium
ATGGCTGCGTGGCACCACACCATCTTGCACCACATAATCAGGACTGATACGGCCGACTGACGAAAATGCGCCTTTGCGTCCTTTCCAAATCGTCGCGCGTTCGGCAGCATCTTGAGCAACACGGATTTCATAAGCACCAGACGCTTCAATAACGGGCAGCAATGCTTGAAATTCAATCTCAACTTGTTCGGCTTCACCGTCTAGTTCAACGATCAGGAGGGCGGCAGCGTTTGCGGGGTAACCTGCATGCACGGCCGTTTCAGCCGCCTTAATCGCCAATCTATCCATGATCTCCATCGCGCCAGGTAACAAACCCGAAGCCACAACCTGCGCCACGGCATTGCCGGCCGTTTCCAAATCATGATAAGCGGCCAGCACTGTACGATACAATTCTGGTTGTGGCAGCAAGCGCACGGTCATTTGCAAGACAATACCCAACAAACCTTCGCTGCCCACAATCAAACCAATCAGATCAGGACCAACGCCAATGCCTTCGACGCTTGCGCCGCCAAATTCAACAACTTCGCCATCTGCCAGCACCATCTTCATGCCCAAAATATGATTGCTGGTCATGCCATATTTGAGGCAGTGGGCACCACCGGAATTAAAGTCGATATTGCCGCCGATGGTACAAAGCGATGGGCTAGATGGATCGGGGGCATAATACAAACCATACTGAGCGACAGCTTGACTGATGTGTAAATTGACAACACCGGGTTCAACAACGGCCGTTCTCTGTTCAGGATCGATTTTGATAATGCGGTTGAGCCGGTTAAGAGCGATCACAATGCCTTCCTCGATGGGCAGCGAACCACCTGAAAGACTGGTGCCACTGCCACGCGCCACAAATGGCACGCCCGCCTCATGACACAAACGTACAGTGTCGATAACCTCCTGATGGTTCTCGGGCAGCACAACCGCCGCGGGTCGCGCTCGAAAAGCGGTCAGAGCATCCGACTCATACACGGCCAGTTGCACACCACCCGTGAGTAATCTTTGGGGAGGGTAGATTGCTGCCAGGGCATTAAAAAAAGCTGTCCGATCCATAATCTCTCCTTTGTAAATATGGCGTGTGGCAAAAAAAGAGTCCACCTGCTAATGAACTTTACCTTCTTCAAGTTTAGCAGTTTTTTAACTGATGGGTATAATCATTTTTGCATAATCAG
>CAYGMR010000025.1:1181-5260 GCA_964350725.1 uncultured Ardenticatenaceae bacterium
AAAAGGCATTGATTCCACAGATACATATCTGCTGCTTCCTGACCCAACCATCCTCAGACAAATGTCATTCCTGCGGCGGCAGGAATCCACACCCCATAACGCACCAATGAAAATTTATTGGGTGCTTTTGCAAAAGTGCCCAACATTATTGCATTAATAATTGCAACTTTTTTCACAATCGTTGCTTGACTGCGATATGGGAGTAGCCTATAATTCCAAACGTATCGTTCAAATAAAATTGAAAGTTGTGAACAAGGCGAATAGTTATGGATAGTGAATTAATTCAGCAAGGGTTAGCAGCGATTGAAGACAATTTAATCGCTGTTGTTGATAGCGAAATTGAGGTTTTGCGTGATGCCAGTGAGCATATTTTAACATCTGGCGGCAAACGCATTCGCCCACAAATGGCTTTGCTGGCTTATTTAGCTGCCGGCGGGCAAGATTTGGATGCGGTTTTGCCTGTCGCAACGGCCGTTGAGATGGTGCATACCGCGACGCTTGTTCACGATGATATCAACGACCACAGCCTGACACGCCGTGGCAAAGCGACCATCCATTCCATTTGGGGGCGTACCTTTGCCCTGCTCACAGGCGACTATTTATTCACAAAAGTATACGAATTGATGGCTCCCTATGGCCCAGAATTCAACGTCATTATGGCACGCGCCACATCTGAATTGGTAGAAGGCGAAACTTTGCAGGCTGCCGCCGCAAAATCAGGCACTATCGACCGCGAAACTTATAAGCGTATTATTGCCTTAAAAACAGCCAGCTTGTTTGAGGCCTCTGCACGCATGGGTGCTTTGTTGGCGACTGATGACACTGTCATTATCGAAGCTTTAAGCAATTATGCCAATAATCTGGGGCTGACCTTCCAAATTGTCGATGATATTTTAGATATTGTTGGCGACCCCGAAGAAATGGGTAAACCAGTGGGCATTGATGTGATCCAAGGGCGTGGTGTGTTGGTGGCACAAGGTTCAAATGGAATCAGCAAACAAACACCCGATGGCGCACCGGCAGCCCAGGCGACGATGACGGCAACGGCCGTTGCTGAACCCACAGATCCCTTCCAACAAATGATGGCACAATTGCGCGAATCAGGTGCCGTCGAAATTGCCAAAATGCAAGCCGAAGAGATGGCCCAACGCGCCAAAGACGCACTCGAAGCAGTGCCGCCCTCAGACGCACGCAGCGAACTCTATGACCTTATCGACACCGTCCTAGAACGGCAGCGCTAAAGCGAAAATTACACGGAGTTTCACGGAGATCAAACGGAGATATTTGCAAACGTATTTTTCTTCTTCACCACGGAGTTTGTGAAATATAATAATCTCCCAATCTCCGTGAAACTCCGTGTCTCCTCCGTAAACTCCGTGTAACTGTAGTAATTCAAGCCTACAGTTATTCCACCAATATTTCCCCAGATTCAGCCTGAAACCAGCCCCCACCCCATTCATCAACCCGCCAACGGCCGTTTACCCGCAGCGGCTGCCATTGGGCGCGTTTATTGTCGATTCCCAAGCCACGCCCCGATTTCACAATCACAAAACTAACGCGATCACCGAGAAAAAAACCTTTGCCGCCCGTCCAACCGGGTAAACGTGTGCCGTAAACCGTCACCAATCTATCGCGCATTATGGGCAAGTCGGCTAGAGTAACGGCCGTATCTGGCACAGCAACTAAATCTAAAGGATGGACGCTGATGGGCAAACCCAGCAGATGTTTTTCCCAGTTTAGACGTTCGGCCGGGGTTTCAGGGGTTACGGCCGTTGTCACCGCAAAATCAAAAGCCAATTGGCGCACACTACCAGCCCGCGCCAACGGCTCAGCTTCCGCCAACAACGCTGTGCGGCTCGCTGCCAACCCATCCAAAGCGCCACATTGAATCAGATGCAACACTTCCTTGGGTTGTAACGCGACACGCTGCACCAAATCACGCAAACTCGTGTAGGCGCCTTCTGCCCGCCTGGCGACAATCGCACTCACAGATTTGCGGCGTAAGTCGCGCACCTGGCCTAATCCCACCCACAAGGTTGCAGATTGTTGCCCACCGTTCACACCATTTTCCCAGGTAAGTGTAAATTTATTGCCACTTTTGTTGACATGTGGTGGCATTATCTTGATGCCCAAACGCCGCGCCTCGGCCATGTAAATCGCTGGATGATGAAAACCGCCATGATCCGCCAGACGCGCACATAAAAACTCAGCCGGATAATGCGTCTTCAAATAAGCCGAGCGATAGCTTACATCTGCGTAAGCGGTGGCATGCCCCTGATTAAAACCATAACCAGCAAACGCCATCACTTGCTCCCACAAAGTGCGTGCTTGTTCACGGCTCAAGCCAGGCCCTTTTGGCGCGGGACGACAACAGCCAAATTGAAATTGACGCGCCATGGCTGCCATCTGCGCGGACTGAAATTTGCTCATGCCGCGTCGTAGATGATCGGCTTGTGCCCAACTCAATCCTGCAATTTCAGTGGCTATGCGCAAAACCTGTTCTTGAAATAACAAAACGCCCTGCGTGGGACTCAAAATCGGTTCCAATGCCGGGTGCAAGTAAGCCACGGCTTCCTCGCCCCGGTAGCGACGTATAAATGCTTTGGCCATGCCACCCGTGGCGGGGCCGGGTTTAAAAAAGGCATTCGCCACAGCTAAGTCACGTATAGATTTAGCTTTTAATTGGCGTAAGGTACGCTGTGCACCTGACGATTCACATTGAAAAACACCAATTGTGTCGCCACATGTGAGTAAATCACGGGTTTGGGAATCATCAAGTGGAATATTGCTTAAGCGAAAATCGGGAGCGACGGCCTGGATGGCAACGGCCGTATCGGCCAGCACCGTCAAGGCACGAATACCCAACAAATCTATTTTGGGTAAACCAATCGTCTCCAAATCATTGTAATCGTATTGTGTAATCAGAAAGCCCTTGGGCGCCATCTGCACAGGTACGACGACCGTCAATGGGCCAGGGGTGATCACAATGCCGCCAGGATGGACGCTGAGATGATGTGGCGCACCAATCAGAGCTGCCGCAGCTTGCATAATCTCGCGCTCAAGTGGGTCTACCAGCTCATTTATAACCTCCTCAATCTGGCGCTTGTCACGTCTGCGTGGGTCTGGATGCCAACGGTGTGGCCAGAGAGCACTCAATTTTTTGATGCGTGCTTCTGGCAGTCCATACGCCTTGGCAGTTTCACGCACGGCCGATTTGGGCTGCATCGTGCTCACGGTTGCCACTAAAGCAACCTGGTCCGCGCCATAGGTGTGGCGTACATAAGCCAGCACCTCATCGCGGCGACGGCTGCAAAAATCAAGGTCGATATCGGGCAGATTGGCACGAGCAGGGTTCAAAAAACGTTCAAAGAGCAGATCATGTGCGATGGGATCCACATTGGTGATGCCAATGCAATAGGCCACCAAAGAATTAGCGACGCTGCCACGGGTGTTTATGGGAATCTCAGTTTGGCGTGCATAGCGGGCAATATCAGCCACAATCAAGAAAAGCGGTGCAAAGCCATGCCGATTAATTGAATTTAGTTCTCGCTGCAGCCGACCGTTTAAATCAGGGTTAGATGGGTCATCAAAAAGTTTTTTTAACCCAACCAGGGCCGCAGCAGCTAAAGCCTCGTCAGGGGATTGTGCATCGGGTAACTTTAGATTAGGCCAGATGGCACGGCCGTCTGGCAACACATCGCCACATTCTTCAACTATGTCGGCTACACGCGACAACGTTTCAGGATAATCTGCATAAATGTCCAATATTTCTGCGGGTGAGTGCCAAATTGTCTGGCTGGTTTCAGGAACATTAGTGTCGGCAATACGGCCGTTGCGTGCAATCGTGTGTAACAGGCGCAGTTGTTCATGTTCTGCAGCCGCTAGACAATAAACCGGTTGTATGGCTACTGGACGCAAGCCAAAGCGCTCACCAATCCGCAAACTTTCAGTTGTGACTTGATCTCGCTTTCCCTGTGGACTAAAACTAAGGTAGGCTTGACCAGGAAAAATACCGCCTAGCCGTGACGCAATGCGGACGGCCGTTGCGGCATATCCAGCGCGAATATAACGTTCAATCC
>CAYGMR010000025.1:5270-23452 GCA_964350725.1 uncultured Ardenticatenaceae bacterium
AATCCACCCCTCGCGACCACCCGAAAGGCAAATCAAACCCACGCTGTGCTCTTGCAAAAGTGACCAGGGGACCCCATTTTTATAGATGGGGGTCACATCTGTTTGTATGGCGGACGAAAGTTGACATAAAGAGCGGTAGCCCATTGGATTCTTGGCAAGCAAGGTAATCTGTGCCGGGTGTTCGTGGGCTGAACCTGACTGCGGCGAGTTAAGCCAGGCTGCCGCAGTCCCCGTTTCCAAAATCGGCTCATCTGGCGGACGTGCCATACTCAGGGTCATACCGATAATTGGCTTAATTTTTGCCGCGCGACAAGCACGCGCAAACGATACCGCACCATATAAAACATTGATGTCTGTCAGGGCCAATGCTTGTAAACCATTAGAAACTGCCCGTTCAACCAATGTTTCAACTGATGCAGTCGCCCCAAGCAGGGTATAATGAGAATGCACTTTGAGGTGCGTAAAATTCGCCGGAAGCTCATTCATATGTCTAGATCATAATGTTGAGCCGGAATGGAAGCAAATGCAATAACATGATTTCATTAAAATTAGCACGCGAACTAAAAGCTGCCGGACTTGTTTGGCAATCACAATTACTCGATTTTTTCACTATTCCCGATCGCGGCATGGATGAGCGTATATTTGTAATATCCGATATGCCAGCCAATCTTGACATTTTCCGTGGTTGGCCGGTTGTCACATTTCATGGTGCCGCCGAGTGGGCTTTGGATTACATTATGACAACCGAGGTTGTTTGGATGCCCACCGAAACGCAGTTAAGAACGGCCGTACAGACTGCTCTAGCTGACCAAACGCCACAGGTGCTGACACTCGCCCATACAACAACTGGTTACTGCTGTACAATTGGAATAAATGGCAACCTGTTAGATTTCGATGGCGCTACAGCCCCTGATGCTTATGGCGCGGCATTGCTGTATATCTTGCAACGATAAAATAATATCTGCCATGAATGACACGAACTAAAACGGCCCACATTCGTGTAATTCGTGTAATTCGTGGTGAAAAAAACCACAAAGACAGTGGAATTGGCATCCGAACCATTTTTGGGCTAACCTTAGATTTGATGCGTAAATTATTTTCAAAATTAGGCGTTCTGCCAGTGTTGATTTTAGGATTAGGGCTTCTGGCTCTAGGGCTGTTCACCATGAATCACATCGTTGATCGTTGGTGGCCATTTGATGTTGCACGGCTGGACCTGGTCCGCGCAACCGCTTTGGGTGTTGCCGATGCAGGTTCACTATTGGGTGCAGCCAATAATGAAGCAATTTTCGCATTTTTAGCCGCAGTGATGTTAGCAGTGACAGGGTTTTGCCTACCTGTTGCCTATTTTCTGAATAAACGCTTCGGCATGCGCGGCGCAACGGCCGTTCCTGAATTCTTTGTTGTGTTACGCCAATCTATGTGGGTTGGCCTGTGGGCGACTTTCTGTGTTTGGTTGCAAATGAACCGGCTCTTGGGCTTCGCCATTGCCATCTTAGTTGCCGTTATTTTTATTCTATTTGAATTCCTTTTGCAGGTACGCACACGGACAGCCACTGTACATCAATGAAACAAACCCTATGACATCCAAACCGAACTTACGCGATTTACCAAGTGTCGACAAACTACTGCAAATGCCCCTTACTCTCGATTTGGTCGCAGAATACGGCCGTGACCTCACCGTAGACGCACTGCGTACAATACTCGAGAAGCAGCGGCAAGCACTCTTGGCTGGAAAAACAACGGCCGTTTCCCCCCCTGAAACAATTGTACAAACGGCACATGAATGGCTAGAAACCATTTTAGCCCCTACCTTGCAACCCGTCATCAACGCCACAGGCATCATCCTACACACCAATTTAGGACGTGCCCCCCTCAGTGCTGCCGCCATTGCCGCCACCACTACCGCCGCTCGGGACTATTCAACCCTCGAATATGATATCGGCAGCGGCAAACGTGGCTCGCGCGCCGTGCACGCAGAAAAACAACTGCAACGTCTAACGCATACCGAGGCCGCCCTCGTCGTCAACAATAACGCCGCCGCCGTGCTGCTCATGCTCACGGCCTTGTGCCCGGGCAAAGAAGTAATTATCAGTCGTGGGCAGTTGGTTGAAATTGGTGGTGGTTTCCGCATTCCCGATGTGATGGCCCAATCCGGGGCGAAGCTCGTCGAAGTTGGCACGACCAATCGCACCCATATTCACGACTATGCGAATGCCATCACTCCCGATACGGCCGCTATTTTGGTTGCCCATCATTCTAACTACAAAATTATTGGTTTCACCACGGAACCAACACTTGCCGAATTGGCCGCCCTCGCCCATGCCAATGACATCTTGCTGCTTTATGATCAAGGCAGCGGCGCATTATTAGATGTCGCTCCCTATGGACTCGAACCTGAACCCACTGTGCCCGATGGTTTAGCAGCGGGTGTCGATGTGATCGCTTTTAGCGGTGACAAGCTATTGGGCGGTCCCCAAGCTGGCATTTTATGTGGATCACAGGCGCTGATCGGCCAAATTCGTCGCCATCCATTGGCGCGAGCGGTACGCAGTGATAAACTCTGTCTAGCGGCTCTTTCTGCTACCTTAACTCATTATTTGAAAGGTGATGTTTTAGAAGTTGTTCCTGTCTGGCAAATGTTGTCACGATCATTGACTGATATTGAAAAAACGGCCGTTGCTTGGCAAAAGACATTGAAAGATAATGGCATTAAGGCAAAGTTGTTGGATGGCGAATCACGCATTGGCGGTGGTAGCTTGCCAGGAACTTGTTTAGCAACTAAACTGATTGTTATCGACAGTAATAATGCACAAACAAAATCAGCAGTTTTGCGGGGAGCAAGTATCCCAGTCATTAGTCGAATTCAAGATAATCATCTGTTATTTGACCCTCGCACTGTATTAGTACATCAAGAAAAAACTTTGTTAGACGCGCTAACAAGGGTTTTCATAGGAAATTAGTACTATTTTGTTGCCAAAGCAGTCTCGGCAAAGGTATCATCCATATTATGACCAAGGTACAAGATACGCGCATTCTCGCCATAGAGACATCCTGCGATGAAACGGCCGCTGCTGTAGTCGAAAACGGCAAAACCATTCGCAGCAATATTATCGCCAGCCAAACTGAACTCCATTCCCGCTACGGCGGCGTGTTCCCAGAAGTTGCATCGCGTAAACATATCGAAGTGATCCACGCCGTAGTCGACCAAGCCATGCGTGAAGCTTATTTTGGATATGACGATCTCGACTGCATTGCGGTCACAGCCGGACCGGGTCTAGTTGGCTCATTGTTGGTCGGTGTCAATGTTGCCAAAGGATTGGCAGTGGCGCGTCAAAAACCTTTTTTGGGTATCAACCATATCGAAGGACATATTTATTCCCTTTGGCTCACAGAAGCTGTTGATGAAATCGAGTTTCCGATTCTGACCTTGGTCGTCAGCGGCGGGCATACCGAACTCTATCTGATGCGCGGTCATGGCCAATATGAACATCTGGGCGGCACATTAGACGATGCAGCCGGCGAAGCGTTTGATAAAGTCGGGCGTTTATTAGGCTTACCTTACCCGGGTGGCCCCGCAATCGATGCAGCCGCAGCGGAAGGCAATCCCAATAGCTATCGTTTTCCGCGTGCCGTTGCCCAAAAGGAATATGGATACGACTTTAGTTTTAGCGGCTTAAAAACGGCCGTTTTGCGGCAAACAAAAAACTTTGGCGTGGGGCGCTTGCCAGTAAACGATTTGGCCGCTAGTTTTCAAGCGGCCGCTGTGGATTCATTGGTGAGTAAAACATTACAAGCAGCTGAAGATCATGCGGTTACGGCCGTCCATCTAGTCGGTGGTGTCTCTGCCAATTCAGCCTTGCGCCAAACCATGCACGCGACCCTTAACATTCCGGTCCGCTTCCCGCCGCCTTTATTATGCACAGATAACGCCGCGATGATCGCCGCAGCCGCGCATTGGCACTTTATAAACGGCCGTCGCGACCCACTCACATTAGATGTCAAACCTAATTTACGTCTCGCCTAAACTGATCATGGAATATTTGCCAGAACCACCAAACGCGCAACTAAAAGATAACCAACATCTGCGCGTCATTTACACTGTAAATGCAGCACTCTCCCAGTTAGAAGAAGAAGGGATTTCTTTAGAAAAAGTACTGCCCCGCATTCTACAATTGACCATTGAGAGCTTAGCCGCTTCCATCGGCAGCATTATCATCATCAATCCTGAAAACCTCAAAGTTGAATATGGATGGGTTGTAAATCCTGATTTCTCAGATGTTCATTCCACCGACAAATTACAAGATGTTGTTGACAATGGTTTAGCAGGCTGGGCAATCCGACAACGTGAAACAGTTATCATCGATAATTGTCTCACAGATCCACGCTGGTTAATTCGACCAGATTTCCGTCATGCACAAGAAATATTATCCGCCATCAGCGCTCCTATCATTGCACGCCAACAAGTTATTGGGACAATCACAGTGATAAAAACTGGTAAAAATCAGTTTGGACAAATTGATGCGTTTGCACTAACTGCAATTACCGAAAAAGCGGCTTATGCCATCGAAAATGCACGTGCGCAAGAGGCAGAGCTGCGCTACCAGAGTCTATTCCAGGATAGTGTTGATCCCATCATTTTGACAAACTTGCACGGACAAATTATTGAAGCCAATCAGCGCGCATTTGAACTCTTTGAGTATACGCGCGAAGAATTGCTGCAAATGACAATTTTAGATTTGCACGCCGACGATCTAAACTTTCCAGACCCAAAAAAGTTACAAAATCAGGAATCATATTTTTCAACCAGCCGAGTGAACACAAAATCACAACGTAAACCATTATATGTTGAGGTATATGGCAAGCTGGCAGAGTATGCAAACAAACAAATTTTCCAATGGATTCATCATGACATTTCCAAACAAGTTGAACTAGAAGAAATGCGTCAAGACTTGACAGCAATGTTGGTGCATGATTTACAAAGTCCATTAGGAAACGTTATTTCTAGTTTGGAATTGATTAAGAATGAAATTCCAGAGGGCAGTGAAAACACATTAACAACCATGTTAGATATTGCCATGCGCAGCAGCAATCATCTTCAAACATTGGTTCAATCCCTTATGGATATCAGCCGCTTAGAAGCAGGTCATCAAATTTCAAAACAGGAAAATGTCGATGTTCAGGAATTAGTTGAACTCGTTTACGAGATCGAAAGACCCAGCTTCGAAAAGCGCGGTATAAATTTCATCCGCGAAATCGATCCCCACCTTCCCCCACTTTTTGTTGAAGAAGGAATGATTCGACGCGTTTTATTAAACTTGCTTGATAATGGTTTAAAATATAGCGATGGCACGCAGGCAATCATTTTACATGCCCAACAAACAGCAGACCCGAACATGGCATTGATCACAGTTAATGATCATGGTCAAGGTATCCCTAAACAGTATCGCAAAACTGTATTTGAAAAATTCCAGCGCATAAACAACAACCCCACATCTAGAGGGTTAGGTTTGGGCTTGGCATTTTGTCGCCTGGCAGTTGAGGCACATGGCGGCCAAATTTGGGTGGATGAAACCCCCGGTGGTGGCGCCAGCTTCAATTTCACGGTGCCGACAGTACCGTCTGAATGACATACCGTCTTTTCTGTGGATGACCAATCAACACACAAGCTCAATCAACATGGACGTTGGTTAATCTGGACGGCCGTTGCGCTCAGCACCCTCATTCTCATAACCATCTTCTTCATCGCAATCGGCTTTTTTGACCCAATCTCAACAAATACAAACAACCTCACCATAACACCCACCTCACTTACCATTGCGCCCAAAAGCAAAAAAAACATGTGGCAGCAGCCCCTGCCACACCCACCCTATTCAATCAAGGTAACAGCAAATTTACACAGTGGTGAAGTTGATAATGGTTATGGTGTATTACTAGGCACAGATAAGGAACATTTGGGGGTTGCGGTTGCACCTACTGGCTATTTGACTGTTTGGCAAACAGGCCGCCAAGATGAACTGTTCTTGCCCTGGCAAACCTGGCCACATATCCAAAAGGGCAATGCCCCTAACGAGATTTGGTTGGATATGACGGCGGATGGTTTATTGACACTGCGGGTCAATCGGGAGTTTTTATGGTCGGGAGAGGTTACTGCGCCAGAAGGCGCTGTTGGACTTTACGGTGAGAGTTTTGGAGAAACGGCCGTTATCAACTTCCAAAACCCCTAAACTTAACCGTGGCAACCCATTTCTAGATTGCCACGAATCAAAGCGCCTAAATTCGTGCAATTCGCGTCATTCGTGGCGAAAGTCCTTGTACAAAAAACAAGGACTTCATTGATATGGTGCTAAAACGCCTTGCCGCGTTTGCCCTGTACATCCTTAAAAAAGCCTTTAATCACAGGCATATCCTTCTCTATATCACCTGTTGGGAAAAAAGGCGGCAGCAGATCAACCACTTTTCGGCCGTAATCAAAAGCGATCGGTACAATTGGTACCTGCGCCCCCACCGCAATCCGATAAAAGCCCGTTTTCCACTCTGTCACATGCTTGCGTGTGCCTTCTGGCGTGATCCCCAAGACAAACTTATCATGGCTGCGGAAAGCTGCAATCGCTTCACCAACCGAGCCATGTTTAGCCCGTCGATCGACGGGAACCCCACCCACCCAGCGCAAATATGTGCCAAATGGTTCCCAGAATAAGGTATGTTTAGCCAAAAAATATATTTTGAAATCTATGCTAAATAAAGCGCCAGCCCCAACCGGAAAATCAATATTGGAGGTGTGGGGCGCAATGACAACCACAAATTTTTTCAGGGGCGGCAAATTGCCGCCCACGCGCCAGCCAAACATTCGAAAAAGGCCTTGCGCTACTTTTTGGGTAAACTTGTTACCACGTTGTGGTACTTCATCTGGGAGTGTGGGAAATAAACGGCCGTTGCTCATTATTCTTTCAATTCCAACCAATTTGTGCCCGAACTAGCATCCACTTTTAACGGTACGTCCAACTTAAATGCATTGGACATAATTTCAACCATGAGCGGTTGTACCACTGCCAATTCTTCCTGCGGCATTTCTAAAACCAATTCATCATGTACTTGTAACACCATCCGCGCCTGAAAGTTTTCAAGCGCCTTATCCAAACGCAGCATAGCAATTTTGATGATGTCAGCGGCCGTTCCTTGAATCGGATGATTAACCGCTTCACGTTCGGCGCGCGCCCGCAGCTGTTGGTTGCGCCCGCCAGCAGGCGCTTTGAAAATGGGGAAATAACGTCGCCGGCCTAACAAAGTCTCAACATACCCCTCTTTTTGTGCCATCTCTTTGGTCGCATCCAAATAAGTGCGAATGCCAGGAAAACGCTCAAAATATTCCTTAATATAATTTTCGGCCTCAGCCAGCGTCAATTCAGAATCACGCGCCAGGCGATAAGCCCCCATGCCATAAATCAAACCAAAGTTAACCGCCTTCGCAAAACGACGCTGGTTATATGTGACCTCTTCAAGCGGAATGCCATAAACGGCCGCTGCCGTTGTCGAATGAATATCTTTATCCTGCCGAAAAGCCTCCAACAACGCTTCATCCTGGCTGATATGGGCCAATACACGCAGTTCAACCTGGGAATAGTCAGCCGCTAGAAAGACCCAGCCTGGGTCGGTCACAAATGCACGGCGGATTTGCTGGCCGACTTCGCTGCGGATGGGAATATTTTGCAAATTGGGCGAACTGCTGGCAATGCGCCCTGTCACTGCGCCCGTCTGGTTAAAACTGGTGTGGATGCGGCCCGTTTGCGGATTGACCATCTCCGGCAATGCATCGACATAGGTGCTCTTGAGTTTGCCCAATTCGCGATATTCAAGGATGGCGTTGATGATGCCAGTTTCATCCACAGCTTTCAAATTCTCTAACACATTGGCAGCGGTCGAAAAATTGCCGCTCTTTGTCTTTTTTAACCCTTTGCTGGGCAGTTCTAATGTATTGAACAAGATATCACTTAACTGCTGCGTCGAATTAATATTAAATGGCTCCCCAGCAATCGCATGGATTTCGTCACGCAGGGCGATCAAACGGGCATCCAGGTCTTGGGACATTTGCCGCAAGAAAGGAATATCAACGCGCATACCGGCTTGCTCTGTGGCTGAAAGCACCTCGATCAACGGAATTTCTAAATCTAGCACTTTTTCGAGGGATTTTTCGGTGATTTCGGCCTGCAAAGGCGCCACCAAACGCAAAGTCAAGTCAGCATCGGCGGCTCCGTAGGGCGCAGCATCTTCAATAGGCACTTCGGCAAATGTTTTTTGATTACGTCCTTTGCCAATCAATTTTTCAATATTAGTCATCTCTATGCCCAAGCGATGGCGTGACAAATCTTTAAGCCCTTTATGCGTGCTGGCCGGATCGATGATCCACTCGGCAATCATGGTGTCGAAGGTAATTGGCGTGACGGTGAGGCCATGCCGATCAAGGATGGTGTAATCATATTTGGCATTATGGGCAACCTTGGGAATGGTTGGATTGGTCATGGCGGGGGCAATGGCTGCACGCACGGTTTCCCACGGAAGTTGTCCCTCCGCTAGTTTCGCTTCTGTGGCAAACAGCGACATTTGGCCACTGCTGGCTTGAGCCTCACCATCCAAATGTCCAACAGGAATATAATAGCCGACAGGGGGTTCGACTGCTAAACAGATGCCAACGATTTCGGCTATCATTTTATCCAAACCGGTGGTTTCTACATCAAAGCTAATTTGCCCTGCGTTTTCTAGTTTTTTAACAAGCTGGGCCAATTGCGCTTTTGTACGCACAATAATTGTCTCTGTGGGGGGTTGCGCGGGGACAACGGCCGTTTCCGGTGCATCTTCAATATTATCCAGCAAAAGTCGTGTCAGGGTACGGAATTCTAATTCTTGGAACAGGTCGAGTACGGCCGTTGCGTCAAAATCTTGCGCCACGCACGCCTCTAGATCCAAAGTGATCGGCGCATCCGTGACGATTTTTGCCAGCTTATAACTCAAATAGGCATTCTCTTTGCCAGCAGCAATTTTTTTGCCCATCGCTCCCTTGATCTCGTTTACATGTGCGTAAACACCATCCAAGGTTTCGTAGGTATTTAACAACTTCGTGGCGGTTTTAGCGCCGACACCTTTCACACCAGGAATGTTGTCACTGCTATCGCCAACGAGCGCTTTCCAATCCACAATCTGGTCAGGGCGCACGCCGAATTTGGCGATTACAGCAGCATCATCATACAGTTCAGGTGCGGCACTGCCTCGGCGTGCCGGCAGTTCTACTGTCGTGTTAGCGTCGACCAACTGCAATAAATCGCGGTCGCCCGTGATGATATGCGCGGGCACATGATACCCTTTAGCTTGCGCGGCAATCGTTCCCAAGACATCATCAGCCTCAAAACCTTCCAATTCAAGAATGGGTATATTCAGTGCGGCAATTACTTCCTTGATGCGGCTGATTTGTACACGCAGTTCGTCGGGCATTTTTTCACGCGTGCCTTTGTATTCAGAAAAGAGATCATCACGAAAAGTGCGACCCAGATCAAAACTAACTGCAAAGTATTGCGGCGGTTGATCTGCAAACAGTCGCTCCATGACAGTCCGCATAAATCCGTAGGTAGCATTGGTTGGTTCGCCGTCTTTGGTTGTAAATGCTTCTAACGGCAGCGCGAAAAACATGCGATAGGCCAATGCATGGCCATCGATGAGCACTAATTTTTTTTGCACAGGGGTATCTCCTTAAATACAATCTTGTAGTTGTTAGTCCTGTTGTCTGGTAATTATTCGAATATTTTGTGGTTTGTCTCAATAGAATTATAACGGGAAACGGCCGTTTCATAAATCATTGGTATGAAATCCATTCCATAATTTGATACCATTAGAAAATATGCAAACCCAAATTCAGGATTTAACCATTCGCCGCCCTAAAAATGAAGACCTCGCCCAGGTATTGGCATTGATGCAATCCTGTGACATCGCTGATTATGGTGAATCGGATTCCGATAAGGAAGATTTGGTTTTTGATTGGCAACTGCTGGAACTCCAGCAAGATGCGTGGCTTGTATTCGACCTACATAATGATTTGGTCGGTTATGCGGCAGTCATTCCCAGGAGACAAGATTTACAATTTGACTGTTACGCGCTGCCAGAATGGCACGATGCCAGTTTGGCTCAAAAGCTTTTAACCTTGTGTGACAAACGCGGCCAAACTATTGCTGCATCCCGCCAGGAAGCAGTGAAAGTTCATATGTACATCGCGCATGTGAACAAACGTGACAACCATATAGCCACCCAAGCAGGTTTTCAAGCGGGAACCTATTATTTCCAGATGCAAATGGATTTAATTGGGTCGCTGCAAGAAGCTGCTTGGCCAGTAGGTATTGGTGTGAGAACGGCCGTTGCCCATCAAGACGATAAAGAAATCTACACCCTGATCCAAACCGCCTTCGCTCGACCTGGTCGCACACCGCCCACATTTTCCGAATGGCACAGTTATATGCTTGAAACGGAACTCTTCGATCCAGATTTATGGTTTCTTGCAGTTGCCGAGAACAAAATCGTTGGAGCCAGCCTGTGTGTGCCCTACGAAACAATGGGCTGGGTGCGGCAGTTGGGTGTTCTACCAGAGTTACAAGGTAAAGGCATTGGCGCGGCACTGTTACGGCATAGCTTTCAGGTTTTTCAGCGGCGTGGTTATGCAATAGTCGGCTTGGGAGTAGATGCGGATCGACCAAACTCAAATCGCTTTTACCAACAAATCGGTATGCAAACGACGCGACAATACGACGAATATTGGAAATTGATTGGAAAAAACGAACTCTAGTAGCGAATTGCAACGGTGTGTGTTTTCCTACGTATAGACCGCTAGACGCAAACCATACAACTGACAACTGGTTTGCAAACTGCTATCCATAGCTATTGATTCACCAGGAGATTGGACAGATGACAAACCAGGAACCGATTAAGATTATTATTGAGGATGAAACGCCTTATAAACCGGAAAACAAACAATCAACCCCGCGCTCAGTGGCCAATGATGCTGGCCAAAAAATCACAGGCGCCGCCAAACAATCCGCGCAAACCGTTTGGAACAGTGACACACGCCGCAAAATCACCCAGCAATTAAATGAAAGTTTAAATACGGCCGTTACCAAAGGCTCAAAAGCGATCAGCACCAAAGTCGCCGAAACCACCGAACAAACAGTACGCGACCAGACAACGGCCGTACAGTCCAAATTACAAGATGTCGATTGGGCTCAAGAAGCCAAAAGCGGCCTTTCCGCTGGCCTAAAATGGCTCAGCACCCAACTCACCGACCTTTCCGAACGGGTCGTTGAAAATAATGAGACCCCCAAAGAAAAAAGCCCATCTGACAAAGATCAGACAGGCTAAAAGAAAAAAGTTACAAAGTGGCAAGGTAGCAAAGTAAAAAAACTATCGCACCTGCCACTTTATTTATTTATCATCCAACGCTGCTATACCTGGCAGCGTTTTGCCTTCCAGCAGTTCCAGACTCGCGCCACCACCCGTGCTGACATGCGTCATTTTGTCAGTCAAACCCGCCTTACGCACAGCCGCAGCTGAATCGCCACCACCAATCATGACATCAGCCCCATGTTCAACCAGGCCAGCTAATAACAAGGCCAGTTGATTGGTGCCTTCGGCAAAATTGGGGAACTCAAAAACGCCCATGGGGCCATTCCAAATCACTAACTGGGCCCCTTGCAACTCGGCGTTAAAACGTTCCAGTGTCGCTGGCCCGATATCGAGCGCCATCTTGTCAGGTGAAATGCTCCAGACATCTTCGACTTTGCCCTGTGCATCAGCCGAAAATTCATCAGCAACAACCACGTCGATGGGTAAAATGAGCTGATCCGATGCCATATCTAACAATCGCTTCGCTTCGGGGATGGCATCTTCCTCCACCAATGATTTGCCCATGTTATGACCTTGCGCAGCGAGGAATGTATTGGCCATGCCGCCACCAATCAGGATCTTATCGGCGGTATTAAGCAAATTATCGATCAATTTGATTTTGTCGGAGATTTTGGCACCCCCCATGATAGCGACGTAGGGATGGGCCGGATTGGTAACGGCCGTTCCTAACGCCGCCAACTCTTTGCCCATCAAAAAGCCAGCGACGGCAGGCCCGCCTTGCGCCCGTATTACCTGGGCAACCCCTTCTGTGCTCGCATGGGCACGATGAGCTGAACCGAAGGCATCATCCACATATACATCAGCTAAAGCAGCCAATTGACCAGATAATTCAGGATCATTTACCTTTTCACCCGCTTCAAAGCGAGTGTTTTCTAGGAGCAACACATCGCCTGGCTGGAGTGCGGCAGCAGCGGCCGTTGCCTGCGGGCCAACAACCTCGTCCACTTTAAGCACAGGACGACCTAATAGATCCGCCAAACGTGCAGCCACCGGTGCCATAGAAAATTGGGTGTCGGCAGCAGATTTTGGACGACCCAGATGGGAACATAAAATTAAGGCCGCCCCCTGATCCAACAAATAATTCAAAGTAGGCAGCGCCGCGTTGATGCGGGTATCATCGGTCACGGTAATGTCATCATTGGGGTCGTTGCTGCTCAAAGGAACATTAAAGTCAACACGCACCAACACTTTTTTACCGGTGACATCAATATCAGTTATTGTCTTTTTATTCATTTTCTCTCCTTGATAGCTAGCTGGCTATTTTTCCGTATATTCAATTTGCAGCGTGTGCAAATCAGAATAGCGGGCATCATCATTTTGTAAATCAAGCGTTTTTGTTATTTTGCGTATGTTGGGCACCATTGCTGCCAAATTGGTTTGGTAATGTTTACTAACAGCCGCTTGTGTGACTTCACGGTTATGTTGTTCACTAATCAGAAATTCAAGTGCGGCAGCCCAGGCTGCTGCATGTGTTAATTCAGGCTGGGTCTCAGTCAAAAAATCACGCCAGAGTTGACGGCCGTATAGCTGCGCCATCAACCCAAAACCACGCTGCTGCAGTCCAGGAAACAACAATTTTTCAACAGCATCTAATTGTGACATATTTTGCAGGGGTAGTTGTAAAAGTCCGGCGTATAAAACGTATGGCAATATCCAGGGTTCAGCTGCAAATTGATCCGCGTTTTGCAGCAATTGGTTATTGGTCAACACAGCTTGCGCGCGTTTGCTGTTTAAGGGTGCATCTACTGCTGCTGGATTGATTTCGACAATACGCCAAGCATTGTTTTGTTGAGTTAAACAGACAGTGACCAAGTCAACGGCCGTTACCCCATTATCACCATCTGTCCAAGCAAATTCGATATAAATAAAACGGCCGTTGTCCGTTTCTACCGCCTTAGTCAAACCCAAACGCGAACGCCCTAACACCGTTTTAAGTAAGATATCAAAGCTTATAAACCCATACAGTTCAAGTGCATCTGTAGCCTGCCCACCCTCAATAGTTAATAATGCCAACGCAGCTTCATCTTCAGCAAGCGTCGCCTCAATTGCTTGTGCCACAACTGGCCAAATCTGTTCCCAAATCGTTTCTTCACTAATCATTACGCCAAATCATTGTCTAACTAAACGTTGTTATCTACTTGTTAGGTAATTCACAAAAAATATTTTGAACAAAATCGCAATTGATTTTGTGGCTTCCTCAAGAAAATTGCGATTTAACAAACAATCTATTTTAAAGGACTTATCGCGGTTTACCTATTATCCGCAAAGAATTATACGCCTGATTAACATGCTTGTCATCATCTTTGCGGTGTATGCCAGAGCAATCCCAAAGTCGAAAAAAAGCTCGAATGTATGTCTGTCATGTCCGGAAACTGTCTGCCATCCTCAATCAAAGTGTCAAATTATTAACGGACAATCACTATTTATCAATGAAAAATCGTTCCTTCCAAAATTCGTTGCAGCCCTGTTTACTCGTTTTTGTGCGAATAGCGAATGATTCGTACCTTTTCCATCGTGATCATGCCATCCTGTATCACTTCATCTAGGTAAGGCAAAATGCGTTGTATATATTCTTCGCTGTCTACAATTTCAATAATGAGGGGCATATCATCTGACAAGCGTAACAGCTTGGTCGTTTGGATGCGGCTGTTGGCACCAAAGCCCATGATGCCACTCACAACCGTCGCTCCAGCAAGATCAAGCTCTTTGGCTTTATAAACAATTTGTTCATAAAGCGATTTCCAACCCTTACGATCTGATTCCCCGATAAAAATACGTAATAGAATGCCATCTTCCGGCAGTTTCATATCATGCCTCACATATTGCACATCATAGCAAAACCACAATCAAAAAGTTTTGATGACTCGGATAGAAGAAACTGCAAAGATAGTGCTCATATGCCCAAATACATATTTCTATTTATCCGTGTCATTGAAAATCAACTCAGCCAGATCAACACCATCCGACCTAATAAAACACCCACCATCACTAAAATAATGCCCAAAATGTCGCTAGCAAACACGTTGATTAATCCCAAACCGATGTCCCCATCACGAATCAAGTTCAAGCTTTCCAGGGCGAAGGTTGAAAAAGTGGTAAACGCACCTAAACCACCGGTAAAAATCAAATTTCGCATATTTGGGGAAATCGGAATGGTCGCAAATAGCTGCCATAATAAACCAATGCAAAACGCGCCGATCATATTGACGACGAACGTCCCCCACGGAAAGCTAGTGCCAAGCAATGCATAGGCCCAACCGGAAACTAAATAACGCAAAACCGCTCCCGTTGCGCCGCCAATAGCCAAGAAAATATATTGCAAATGTTGTCTCCTATTTATGATGGGGGGGTAGGCACACAAAGTACACTGGTTTCATCAAGCCGGTAATTGTCGCCACTAATCCCATTGATCGCCTTCAAATTATCTACTGTCGTGCCACATTTGACGGCAATACTCGATAATGTGTCCCCCGCACGCACAACATATGCATAATTGCCGGGGCATGCAGCCGGGTTTGCAACTGGCACTTGGATGACATTGCCAGGATATATTTGTGTGGAGTCAATGCCAAAACGCGCCATGAGTGGGATAGTGGTGTTAAATCCTTTTGTATTGGCAATACTGTAGAGGGTATCACCCACCACAACAGGATATGGCACAAACAAATAGTCTCCAAAACCAGCATCTGGTGTGATTGTTACGATGGGTGTTGGTGTTACGGGGGTGGCGCCAGCGGGTACGACTTCCTCTGCAGCCACCTCTGTTCCTTCACCGCCAGTTCCAATGGTTTCAGTCGCCGCTAGTTCCTGTGCCTGTTGTTGTTCTAGCGTTTGTGGCTCTCCTTCTGACACCAAAAACACCTGTGTATTGGGATCTGAGACAACAAGCACTTCCTCGCCATCAACATTCAACAGGTAAGTACCATCAGGATAGGGAGCCCGATCTTTTAAATAATCAATAATGAGAACGGCCGTTACCGCCAACACCATCAAAGTAATCCCAATTAAAAGATAAACGCCCCAATCTGCTTTTGTTTTTCCACGCATCTGCGTATCCTATTATAAATAAATTGTTCAATGAACGATTCTGCAAAAAGAGACAGCCACACCTAACAGATGTCACTTACCAAGGGTGTGGGGAACTTTTGCTATTTCCACCGCAGCTCAAAGCCATGTCTCTTGGCCGCGTCCACTGTGCATCAACAAGAATGCTGCACATCCTCTTGCCAATCGTCCATAGCAGAAGATTATAGATTATGTTACACTTACCATAACATAATAGCAAGTGGAGAGAAAAATGATCTTTAACCGCGAAAAACGAGAAGAATTTGAAGCGCTCACCCTCGCTCCCTATGCACTCCAAAGCGCACACTCCAAAGGACGTTTTTATCCTGAAAAAGAATCATCTAGTCGGACAGCATTTGAGCGCGACCGTGACCGCATCATCCATACGACAGCTTTTCGACGTTTGGAATATAAGACCCAAGTATTTGTCAACCATGAAGGCGACCATTACCGTACACGCCTGACCCATACGTTAGAAGTCACCCAATTGGGTCGCTCATTAGCACGCGGGCTTGGCACCAACGAACATTTAATCGAAGCCATCTGTTTAGCCCATGATTTGGGTCATGCGCCCTTCGGACATGCCGGTGAAGCAATCTTAAATAAGCTCTTGCACGAGCATGGTGGTTTTAACCATAATACCCAAAGCTATCGGATTGTGACTAAATTAGAAGAACGGTATCCAAATTTCATCGGGCTTAATCTGACCTATGAGACGCGTGAAGGCATGCTCAAACATGAAACTGAATACGATGTTAGTGATGCCTCTGGGTTTGAACCAGACAAACGCGCCTCGCTTGAAGCCCAAATCGCGAACCTCGCAGATGAAATTGCTTATAACGCCCATGATTTAGATGATGGTTTACGTGCAGGTTTATTTTCGCCCTATGATTTGAAACAGTTGGAAATCTGGCAAGAGTTAACGGCCGCAATTGGTTGGCAAAACAACCAACGCTTTGAGCACATTGTGCGCCATGAGCTTATTCGGGAATTGATTGGTCGCTTGGTAGGGGATGTTTTGGCGAATACGGCCGTTCAACTCAACAAACATCAAATCGACAGCCCAGAGAAAGTTCAAACCCATTCAGCCAATCTCGTGGGTTACTCTGAGGATTTTGCGCCCAAAGTACGCGCACTCAAAAACTTTTTATACCAGCGCATGTATCGTCATTACAGATTGGTGCGCATGCAGGAAAAAGCGGAACGCTTCATTGGCGACATGTTCACCGCCTACATCGAAGAACCCGGCATGCTCCCCACTTCCGTTCAAAAACGGGCTGAAACGAAACCCTTACACCGCGTCGTTGCCGACTATATCGCCGGCATGACAGATCGTTATGCTCTGGACGAGTGGCAAAAACTTTTTGACCCCTATCATGATGCATAAAAAAAGCGGGGTCGTAGCGCGTTTTGCTACGACCCCGCTTTAGATTAAAAGTCTAATTGGTCTGCTGACCCTTCCGTCGCAGCGGGCTGTTCATAATCATCATCCCGAACCCACGCCCGAATTTCAATCGTAAAGTGATCAAAGTAGCTTTGTGGTGGGAAGCCCGTATCTCCCCCATAATCCATCTCTGTTATTTGGGCGTTGATGATGAGTGAGGTTGTCTCCAAAACAATCGTTTCGCCGTCTTGCGCTAACACACGTTCACCGGATAGTGCCAATTTGGCGTTTAAGGCTTCATCGTAAAAGGCATGGTCGCTCATGACAACTTTCGTGACTGTGGCCACATCTTGTTTATCAAAAACCCAGACATTAAAAGCTGTCGCGCTCGGCGGGTCACCGGCACCAATATATTCAGCGACGGTAACGCCACATTCACCCAAAAACTCACCATTGGTGTTTTCGATGTCAAAAGAATCATCAAAGACAGGATTGCCACGTACGTAGGTGGTTTCAAAACGGGCTAAAGGCATAGAGCCGCCACTTGGAGCAGCAGGCGGAGGTGAAACTGGCTGCACGGCCGTTTCTTGTGGATAAGCCGCCGTCGAAGCTGATGCGGGCAGTTCTTGGACAGAAGGTTCTAATTCAGCAGCAGAGGTTGGTGCGTTTTGACGTTGACGCAATACCCAAAAAATAGCCAAAACCAGGCCAACCAATATGAGCAAGAGGAACAGAATCGTCCACGGAATAGTTGACTCTTCTTCCGGTGCTGTTACAGGTGCATTGGGATCAAAACCAGCACAACCTAGTCCCCCATTAACAATGCTGGCGACTGATTCAAGACGGGCACTTTCTGCAGGATCGTCCGACAAACTTGCCAACTGGCAGGCGGCTTCATCCCCACCCCAACCTGCAAGTGCCTGATTCACCATTTCTGCATTACCCGTCACAGCATATGCATCAGCAATGGCAGTAACATACAATGCTTTGTAGTTAGGAGCGAGTTCATTGGGCGTGGCATTTTCCCATTCCACAGGCCAAATCACCCAGCCGATCAAAAGTCCAATCGCTAAGCCAATAAATGCTGCAATTAAGATTGCCCAAACAGAATATTTGCGAACGTAATCCATAGGTTACCTGCCTTCAAAAAAATCAATCGGGACACCCCACAATTGGATGGTATCTTACCATAACTCAAAATCGCATACAAACTAAGTACGATGATGCCAAGAGTAATTGCATACTCCAGATTTCTGCCACGGATTTCACTAATTTTCACGAATTTGGACGGTTT
>CAYGMR010000026.1:0-23007 GCA_964350725.1 uncultured Ardenticatenaceae bacterium
AGCCAATGTCGGCACAGCAATTAACAGCCATTCCACACCCAGGAAAGGCAAGAAAATACCTAATGGCAGCAGGAAACGGCCGATCGCTTGCAGACGCGAAACCTCAAAAAGCTGACGAAAGATAATGAACGGATCGGTGCGTAGCGTCGCTGTTATTTCACTATACGAATTACCCAGATAGCTGAAATAAAATAGTTGTGGGTATTCTGTGCCTGGTTCGCGAAAGGCAGGAATCACCCACAAGCTTACACCTACGGCCCACACAAAGCCCAGCATCAGTAGAGCAATTCCCCAACGCCACTCACGCCGCACAATCAATAAAAACAGACCCACACCAAACACAAACAAGCCGATGTCTTCTTTACATAACAATGCCACAAACAGAGCGATCAACAGCAGCCAATATTTTTTTATGTCAAGTGCATACAGAGCCAAGGCTAAATATGGAAAAGCCAGCACGACCCGCCTGAATTCAAACAAAACCATCGCATGCAGGGCAGGATTAAGATAAATGGCCACTAATAACCAGGGAGCCAAAGCTGCATATCGACGGCGCAGCATGAGCGCTAAAATCAAACCACCCACGGCAACGCTGACCGCTTGCACCAGAAACAACATGCGCTCATCGGGCCACAGTAAAAACAGCGGCGCGAGCAAGGCCATATAGGGCGAAAAATGATTGCCTAAGATGGAACGATAATCGATGCTGGAAAAGAGCAAACGGCCGTTTAACACCCCCCAAATCGCTTGATCAAAGCGTGCAAAGTCGTAGGTGCGCGTATTAAAGGCATTGTGTTTGTTGACGAGGAAGGTGAAGGTAACGGCCGTAAACAACAAAGCCAATAAATAGATGCCCCAACGCTGCCATGCAATCGTAACCCGCTGCAAGAGTTTGGTCACCTGCATGTCTTGTGTTTCTGTGTCTAAACCGCTATTTGCTATCAATTACAAAGCCCTGCTTCATTGCCATCCGACAATTTCCAAAAGGTATTTTACCTCCGCTGTGCTCAACCGCGAAAATTCACACTTCTTTTTGCTAGGGCAAGTCCACATTCCAATTTGTGCCACAAATCAACACGAATTTAGGCCGTCTGAAATCGTGTCATTCGTGTCAAAAAGAGAACAAATTTATTATTTCTTTCTGTCTGTGTTGTATCTAAAAGCGCCAGCGCGTTGCTGTCCAGGGGAAATCGCTTTCGTACCAGGCCATCACTTTTTGCGGGCGTAAACAGTAAACACCCCCCTCTTGCAAAGCTTTGATATTATATTTTTCTTGGTAGGCGTCATTAAGCTGTGCAACCAATCCAGCATCACTGACAACAACGGCCGTTCCTTCTAAAATCACGACCTCATCGCCACTTTCCAAGTTCACAACCATATTCGGATTGACAGCCAGATTACGCGCTTTACGCGATTTTAGGCTGGTGCCAAAATAAAATGCACCCGCATACCATAATCCCCAAACCGGTGTCGTTTGCGGACGGCCGTTTACACCAACTGTACACACCCAATAATTCCGTGAAACAGTCAAACGTTCTTCCACCCAATCCCATGAAATTAAATCAGCCTCACTTTTGATCGGTTTTAAACCATAATCCACGGGCATATCTGGCCGGTCAATTTGTGTTTTTTCAGACATTCAAATCTCCTTTTTAACCATAGCTAAACTTAACACAGGCTCAACTATAAATCCATATTGTTTTGTTTTTATACAGGATCAATTACCCACTATGTTTGCACTTTTTGTAAAAACCTGACTTGGAGTCAATTTTTGCCACGAATTTCACGGATTTCACGAATTAAAACGGCCTAAAATCGTGTAATTCGTGGCAATAAAAGAAAACAGAAAAGGTAGTGTTACCGTCTTTTGTCCTCTCTCACCAAATTCTGGCAGATTTCTGCTGTCAGCGTAAGAAATCTGCACAAAAACATATCTAAGAAATTAGAAATATTTTTCTTGACATCAACTTTAGGTTTGCTATACTGCAAACAATCTGGAATATTTTAAGATTCTAGCAAATAAAGAATACAAAGGTTTTTTTATGGTTTGGCAACATTGCAGGTGTATGAAGCGAGGAAGCTAACATCTTTGCCTCACGTCTCAACGGATAACAACAGGTAAACGGTGGTAGCTGCCCTCGCGAAGCAAAAAAATTTGCTCGCTAATGCGCGTTTAAGTAGCTGCGACCGTTTTTTGTTGTCTCAGGCAATAGTCATAGAACGTATGATATGACCTGATGGCTTGAATTCAAAATCCCTTGAGGAAAACCTGTATTATGTTGTTAACTTTTGAAAAACCAAATCAAATAATCGAACCCAACTCTCCCCACCACCTAACTGCACAAATTGGCAATACACCGCTGCTGCATCTGGCAAAGACCGCCACTGCCCATGGACTGTCCAATGAAGTTGACTTATATGCAAAAGCTGAATGGTTTAATCCAGGCGGCTCTGTGAAAGATCGTGCCGCCCTGAATATTATCCGGACAGCAGAAGAAAATGGACTCTTACGGCCGGGCATGACCTTGCTAGACTCGACTTCAGGCAATACGGGCATTGCTTATGCGATGCTCGGTGCGGCACGCGGTTACAAAATCAAATTGACTATCCCTGCCAATGTCAGCGCCGAACGTCTGTCCATCTTACGGGCCTATGGGGCTGAACTGCTGCTGACAGATCCCATGGAAGGCTCAGATGGGGCGCTGGTCGAAGCACGCCGCCTGGCAGCAGATGATCCAAGTTTGTTTTATGCCAATCAATACAACAATGATGCCAATTGGCAAGCCCATTATCTGACGACCGGTAACGAGATTTGGCAGCAAACCAACGGCCGTATCACCCATTTCGTCGCTGGCTTGGGCACAAGTGGCACGTTTATTGGCACAACCCGTCGCCTGAAAGAACTAAACCCAGACATTCGCACCTATGCAGCCCAACCTGATGGCCCTTTTAATGGTTTGGAAGGTTGGAAACATATGCAAACAGCCATTGTGCCAGGTATCTATGATGAGTCGCTGGCTGATGAAAATCTAACCACACGTACTGAAGATGCCTATGCAATGGCACGTTTTTTAGCACGCAACGAAGGTCTATTTGTCGGCATTTCAGCGGCCGCCGCCGTGGTTGCAGCCATCAGAGCCGCACGCGACTTAACCGGGGGTGTCGTTGTCACCATCATGCCCGACAACGGCTTCAAATATTTGAGCGAACGCTTTTGGAATGAGGAATAAGTCATGCTCAAACTAACTAAATCTGTCCATGCAGAAATCATGGCTCATGGCGCGGCTGCTTATCCATTCGAAGGGTGTGGTTTGCTGCTGGGGCGTGTTGAAGATGGGGCAAATATCGTAACGGCCGTCCAACCCATGCAGAATGTGTGGCCGGTTGAAACCGAAAAGCCGATTCGTTTCCGCATTGCGGAGGATGATTGGCGTGACGCAGAATTAGAAGCCATGCTCAATGGCCTGGATGTCGTAGGTGTTTTCCACAGCCACCCCGATAATCCACCCGTCGCTTCGCCGCGCGATCGTGAATGGGCCGCCTGGACAGGGTATTCCTATTTAATTACTCAAATTGATAATGGCAAACCCAGCCACAGCCGTTCTTGGCAGCTAAAAGAAGATCGCACAGGCTTTAATGAAGAATCTATCATAGAAATAGAACCCATAATTCAAACATAAGAGGAGTTTTTTGATGACAATAATTCGAATCCCTACCCCACTACGACCCTACGCTTCTGGCAACAGCAGCGTGAATGTACAGGGCGACACAGTGGGGGCAGCATTAACTGATTTAACCACCCAATACCCAACTTTGCGTGAACATCTTTATGAAGGAAATGAGCTGCGCAGTTTTGTCAATATCTACCTGAATAAGGAAGATGTGCGCCATTTACAAGGAGTAGAAACGGCCGTATCTGACAGCGACACCTTGTTAATCATTCCTTCCATTGCGGGTGGTATAAAATAAAATGAACCACAAACAAAACTTAACCCCTATCTTCAACTCTGTGCTCTCTGTGTCCTCTGTGGTGAGAATTTTAGGAGGCAACCATGTCACGTAAAGTGGATCAATCTGCCCTAAAAGTCAACCAAGTTTTGATCATCAGTTTGCTTATTTTGGCTTTTATTCTCGATGCAGTCTGGCTGGTCGCTTTTGTCGGCGTAGTGATGTTGCTAGGTACGGCCGTGCCCAAACTAGCTTTGTTCAAGAGAATCTATCTACATCTGCTCAAACCGGCAGGTATCATCAAACCAGATGTCATCACCGACAACCCAGAACCACACCGTTTTGCACAAGGGTTTGGCGGTGTTGTCGTCACAGTTGCTGTTATCGCCCTAACGGTGGGATTTCCAGTAATTGGCTGGGGATTAGCAGCTCTAGTAATCATTCTGGCGGCATTAAATCTATTTCTTGGCTTCTGTGCGGGCTGTTTTGTCTATTACCAACTCAATCGTTTTGGTATACCTGGCTTCACCCACAGCCCAATAAACACAACTAGCACTTAATGGGTTTTCAATGATAACACGAACAGTTTTTGTACTTGGTGCAGTTGCGCTGGCAATCGCTTTATATTATGCTTTTAAACATTGGCAGATGACACGCATCTCGCAGCGGCTGTCGCAGCCTCTTGTAGGCACAACGGCCGTTGCTACCCAACCAACTTTACTCTACTTCCGCAGTGAAAGCTGCACGGTTTGTCCTACCCAATCCCACTATATTGACAAGGCGGCACAGGATTGGAACGGCCGTATCGTCATCCAAAAAATCGATGCCGAACTCGAACCAGAGAAGGCAGACATATACAATGTGTTTACTTTACCCACAACAATCTTCGTCGATACGCATGGCCAAGTACGCGAAATTAATTATGGGCTTACGCAGCCACATAAATTAACCCAACAGGTTCAAGGAATATTATGAGCATTAAAGAGCAAATCGATCCGGCAGCAATTGAACTGTCACACGAAGAAGTACAGCGTTACAGTCGCCATCTGATCATGCCCGAAGTCGGCATGGAAGGGCAGCTGCGCTTGAAAGCGGCCAGTATTTTGCTAATCGGGGCTGGTGGACTTGGTTCCCCTTTGGCTATGTACCTGGCAGCAGCAGGAATCGGCCGTATCGGCCTTGTTGATTACGATGTTGTAGACTACACGAATTTGCAGCGTCAAATCATCCATGGCACAAAAGATGTCGGCCGTCTCAAATTAGACAGCGCCAAAGACCGCATTCTCGACATCAACCCGCATGTCCAAGTTGACACGTATGAAGTGCCCCTCACCTCAGACAACGCCCTAGAGATATTGGCACCTTATGACATCATCATCGACGGCACCGACAACTTCCCAACCCGTTATCTAACCAATGATGCTTGTGTCTTGCTGGGCAAACCGAATGTGTATGGCAGCATCTTCCGCTTTGAAGGCCAAGCTTCTGTATTTTATGCGGCTGAAGGCCCCTGCTATCGTTGCCTCTTTCCCGAACCGCCTCCACCAGGGCTTGTGCCAAGCTGTGCGGAAGGCGGCGTACTGGGCATTTTGCCCGGCACAATCGGCGCAATCCAGGCGACAGAAGCGATCAAACTTGTTTTGGGTACGGGGGAATCTTTGATCGGCCGTTTACTACTATACGATGCCTTGAGCATGAGTTTTGATGAGGTGCGTCTACGCAAAAACCCAAACTGCCCTATTTGCAGCGAAAATCCCACCCTCACAGAATTAATTGATTATGAGCAGTTCTGTGGCATGCCCGCCCATGATCACAGCCATTATTCGGCGACAGCAAGCAGCAACGGCAGCAGCATACCGCAAATCACGCCGATAGAATTGCAGACACGACTCGATAATGGCGACAACCTCTTCATCTTAGATGTGCGTGAACCCCACGAATGGGATATATCCAATTTGAGCCATTTGGGTGCTGTGTTAATTCCAAAAGGCGAAGTCATTGAGCGCATGAACGAGTTGGATACCGCTCAAGAAATTGTCGTCCAATGTCGTAGCGGTGCGCGCAGCGCCGATATCGTGGGCGAACTGCAACAACATGGTTTCAAAAAGTTATGGAACCTGGATGGTGGTATTAACCGCTGGGCACGTGAGGTGGATCAGTCCATCCCCACCTATTAACCATAATCGCTTGTAGGGACGGGACTGGCGGGGATTACGGTTGACATGTAGAAAAGAATCATCTCCCGCCTGTCTCGTCCAAAAACGCCGTTGATGGCAAATGTGCGGGGGAGACGATTGGGAGACATCGCCATCCGTGTAGCATACGTTTCTCCCCAATCGTCCCACCCCTACCAGATGAAGTCTGAATGAAAAATACACATCAAACTTGACACGTTAGCATGGGTGGTTATAATTCGTGGGTTGTGGCCTAAATGCCGTTTATTATTTATTAAATGAACGTGCATTTTTATATCATTCCTTCACAGACAGGAATCCACACAATAATAAAAATTCTAAACTCCGAGGTCAGGTCACTGCCTCGGTGTTATTATGTAACTAGAAAACATTTGAGAGGGTTAACACGATGGGTGCTGTACCGAAGAGACGAATTTCAAAAGCAAGACGCGGGAACCGCCGCGCACACCAAGCATTAACAAAAGTTCACTTAGTGGCCTGCCCAGAATGCGGCGACATGCGCCGTCCGCATCGCATGTGTCCAAGTTGTGGCACATACAAAGGTCGCCAAATTCTTCCTGGTTTCGAAGAATAAAATAAACAACGGGGCCGTTTTTAACGGCCTTTTTTACATTTATGGGCAGTGCATTTTTATTTCCAGGACAAGGTTCCCAAAAGGTTGGTATGGGAGAGGCGCTTTACGCGCAGAGTCCAGCGGCACGAAAAATCTTTGATGCGGCTGACGCTCTCCTCGGATGGCCGCTCGCGCAGCTTTGTTTTGCAGGCCCTGAAGAAAAACTTACAGACACAGTTAATCAACAACCGGCTCTGTTTGTAACCAATTTAGCCACTTGGCAAGCGATGCTCGCTGATGGCTGGCAAAAGCCTGATTTTGTGGCCGGACACAGCCTGGGCGAACTGCCAGCTTTGGTTGCGTCAGGTGCTATTCGTTTTGAGGATGGCCTTAGGCTTGTGCAAATACGTGGCGAACTCATGCAGTTGGCGGGTAAACGCGAACCGGGCGCAATGGCTGCAATTTTGGCTTTAGACAGCGAAAAAGTTGTGGAGATTTGTGCACAAGCGAGTGAAGAAACCGGTTTACCCGTGCAACTTGCGAATGACAACTGCCCCGGGCAGGTGGTCATTTCTGGTGATGAAACTGCGTTAACGCGTGCACTGGAATTGGCGCAAGCAGCCAAGGCACGCAAACTTGTACGCCTACCAATTACGATTGCCGCCCATTCAAGTTTAATGGCTTCGATTGCAGATGAGTTTGCAACGGCCGTTGACAATACCCCCATCCAAACACCAACTATCCCCATAATCGGCAACGTCACAGCCCACCCCCTATTGGACGCAGCCGCTATCCAGACTGAACTAAAAGCCCAGTTGACCTCCTCCGTGCAATGGACAGCTTCTATGCGCTATCTGCTCGACCAGGGCGTAGATACATTTGTAGAAGTAGGGCCAGGTAATGTATTATTGGGGCTGGTAAAGCGGCTTGACCGCAAAACAAAACGTCAAAAATACGAACTAGAATAAATTCTGGGAGAATTAGTGTGTTACTAGAAGGAAAAGTTGCTGTTGTCACAGGTGGGTCACGCGGGATCGGACGTGCGATTGCGGAAGATTTAGCCGCAAACGGCGCAAAAGTCGTTGTCAACTTTCATTCCAATGCCGCGGCTGCTCAGGACGTTGTGGATACTATCGTTACAAATGGCGGAACGGCCGTTGCCATTCAAGCAGATGTAGGCAATTTTGACGCCGCCCAGGAGCTAATCAAAGCGGCCATCTCCACCTACGGACAACTCGATATCCTAGTCAACAATGCTGGCACAACTCGTGATACCTTGCTCATGATGATGAAGGAAGACCAGTGGGATGTTGTCATGGCGACCAACCTGAAAAGTGTTTTCAACTGTTGCAAAGCAGCTACCCGCCCAATGGTGCGCAAGCGCAAAGGCGGCCGCATTATCAACATTTCTTCCGTTTCTGGTATCATCGGCCAACCTGGACAAGCGAATTACGCCGCTTCCAAAGCTGGCATCATCGGTTTTAGCAAATCATTGGCGAAAGAGATAGGTTCCCGTAAGATCACAGTCAATGTCGTCGCCCCAGGTTTTGTCTTGACCGACTTAACCTCTGATTTAGATGCAGATTTAGTCGAAAAATCGCTTGAGTTTATTCCCCTGGGTCGCTGGGGTGACGCCCAAGAAATCGCCAATGCTGTTACTTTCCTAGCTTCAGACAAAGCCTCTTACATTACAGGCGAAGTTTTGCAAGTCGATGGTGGGATTGGGATATAGGTAAATATAGATGAGTGAAATAAAAGAAAGTTACGGCCGTATCGAAGTAGCGCCTGAAGTTTTAGCAACTATTGCTCATTTCGCAGCCTTGCGTGTCGAAGGGGTTTATAAAATGGGTCAAATCCCGCCCGACATGGCACGCGTCTTCCGCCGTGCAGCAAAATATGACGGCGTTGTATTGGATTTGACAGATAACAAGATTAATTTCAATATTTACGTTATAATGGAGCCACGAGTCAACATTATGGAAGCCAGCCGTCAAATTCAGATGGCTGTCACCGAAGCAATGGATACCATGGTGGGTGTCCCTGTACAAGCTGTAAATGTTCATGTAGAAGATGTACTCTACCAGCAAGGAGAAGTCGTTTGAGCATCATCGACAACTTAAAAATACGGTCATGAAAGCAAGACGACGCGCACGTCGCGTAACTTTAGAAGTTCTTTACGAATATGATATTGTTAAACACCCCCCCGGTGAAGTCCTAAAGCGCCGTTTAGATGACAATCAAATGGAGCAAGCAGGTGCTGAATTTGCTTCCGCGCTGGTGCGAGGTGTGATCACTTATTTGGAAAATATGGACATCCTGATAGCACGCTATGCTCCAGAATGGCCATTAGACCAAATGGCTGTTATTGATCGCAATATCCTACGTATCGCGATTTATGAATTTTTAGTCTCCGATGAAACCCCTGTAAAAGTCGCCATCAATGAAGCTGTTGAATTAGCCAAAACATATGGCTCAGACAGCGCCCCTCGTTTTGTTAATGGTGTGCTAGGGACACTAGCCGACCATATCCCCGAATTGCACAAAGAATTAATTATCGGCCACGAAAATTTGGACTTAGCGATCGCCCTCGAATAATAGGCCCAGATACTTGCCAGACTTTGCCCGAATTTCACAAAAACAAGATCAAATTCGTGGCTTTTTTCTACTGAATCCCACACATGCAAAAAATCCGTTGTTATGATAATCAAGGCAAAGCTGTTGAAGTTGCGTTAGCTGATCTCGGGTTTGACACGGCCGTTTACGGCATTCTAATCCTTGCTGAACACGTTTTATTACAACGCGACCGCCACACAAAATTATGGCTGCTGCCCGGCGATCGTCTCGGTCAAGGGGAAATCCCACAAAATCTGCTCGAAGATAGTTTCAACCAATTGCTCAAGAAGATATATTCGGTTGGTGCATTGGTAAAGGTTGAAGACCGTTATATCATCGATCAGCGTCACAAAGCATGGCATTTGGCCACTTTGTATTATCAGATGGAACGGCCGTTGACACCCTACGCCGCTTTACCCCCCTTGCAACATCCACATTTCGAATGGGTACCACTCAATGCGCTTAATCGGAAGGATATGCTTTTTGGGTATACGGCCGTGACGGCAGCAAAAACCTTAACCAGTTGATCTGATTAGACAAAAAGGGCAAAAGCCGCGCCAACAAAAATAACAACAAGCTTCCACCTGGTTAAATTCCGACCTACTTGTATTAAATCTCTCACAAACTCCTGATCCTAAAATCAAAATTACGCCCTATCCTTATAATGGCGCAAAGAGTCTGGCACCTTAGTCATTTCTGTCTTTGCGCTGGCCCAATATATTCTTGATCACACAGGCGATTATGACAAAGATCATGCATCGAACATGACAAATGTCACCTTCTCTTTTTATTAGTTGACAATTAAAAACGAGTCGTTAAAATTCGTCATACAACTAGACAACATACAGCATACAATCAAACGTATTTGTCTAACTTTTCCCGCTTTATTTGACAATATTATGCTAAAACGCGCACCGTCACTCACGGAACAGGCTAAAACCCATCTCAAAGATCGAATCCTCAACGACGAATTTGACAACGGCCGTATCCCTTCGGAAACAGACCTCGCCAATGAATTAGGCGTTAGCCGCACGACTGTTCGTGACGCCTTGAGTCGTCTTGAAGTCGAGGGTGCCATTTACCGCAAACAAGGCGCAGGCACCTTTGTCAATGAGCCTGGATTGCAAATCAAAACACGCCTAGAAGAAGTTTGGTCGTATGAAGATGTCATCAAAGCGCATGACTATAAACCTTCAACAAAAATAGTTGGCCTCAGCACAGAGCCCGCCAAACACACAATTGCCAAGGCCCTCAAAATCGCTCCACATACAGACATAGTAATCATTAAGAAGCTATTTTTGGCAGATGATGAGCCAGTTATTCTGGCGCATAACCGAATACCAGCCAAGTTGCTTACCCCACCCTATGCAGAAGCCGATTTTTGTCAACCCATTTATCAATTTTTGTGGAGCAACGGCCGTCACCAACTAAGCAACTATCTATCCGAAATCATCCCAACCATCGCCAGCGATAATCTAGCCAAAATCCTAAACATTCCACAGCAAACCGCACTCATTTCTTTCAGTGAAATTGGTTATAACGCCGACAACGAACCAATCCTTTCTTCTACATCATACTTCCGGGACGATCTGCTGCGTTTCCGCCTCATCCGGCGCAACGCGTAAGCAGCCAATTTAAAAAACCACTATTATTTGGCAAATTGCAGAACGTAATTACAAATAAAATTCATCAACACCCCGCAATTTGCCCCACAACAGGGAGATGTTATGCAAGACATAATCAACCAAATCAATCAAAAAGTAGCCGCATCCGAAACCGACATCCTGCAATTCTTTCGCGAAATTGTCGCGATCCCCAGCATGAACAGCGACATCGAAGCAGTTGGCAAACGAGTTGGCGCTGAAATGACAAAGTTAGGCTACGACGAAGTCTATGTCGACAAATATGGTTCCATCGTTGGCAAGATTGGGTCTGGCGACAAAATATTGCTCTACGACACACACATCGACACCGTCGGCATTGGCGATCCCGAACAATGGGAATGGGATCCCTTTGAAGGCAAAGTAGAAGATGGCATGCTCTATGCACGTGGTGCATTAGACGAGAAAAACAGCACTCCCGGCATGGTATATGGACTTGCAATGGCGCGTGATCTCGGTTTGCTAGACGGTTTGACCTGCTATGTTTTAGGCAATATCGAAGAATGGTGTGATGGTGTTGGTTGTGCCGCTTTTCATGATTGGGAAGGCGTACATCCCGATTTTGTCGTCATTGGTGAGCCCACTAATATGAAAGTTTATCGCGGCCACAAAGGACGCTATGAATTAGAAGTAACCTGCAAAGGCAAAAGTGCCCATGCTGCCAGCAATTTCATGGGGGATAATGCGATCACTAAAATGATGCCAGTTGTCGAAGCTATTTCGACCTTAGAAAACAGTTTCACCCCGCATGAATTTTTAGGATTAGGTCGCATAACCGTGACCAAAATCAGCAGCGTCAGCCCAAGTAACAACGCAGTCCCTGATGAATGCACCATCTTCATCGATCGACGTATTACTTTTGGGGAAACCAAAGAAATTGTTCGCCAGCAGATTGACGCAATTATCCCCGAAGAGACAAAAGCCGACTTTGAAATGCACGGTCTAAATTACACCGAACCCAGCCACACAGGTGCAGTATACGAATATGAACAATATTTCCCTTCTTGGGCTTTTCCAGAAAGCAATCCATTTGTCCAGGCAGGTGTTAACACCATGAAAGCACTTTGGAACAGCGAAGATACGTTTGGTAATGGCAAATGGGATTTCTCCACAAATGGCAACTATTGGGCCGGCAAATTAGGCATTCCAAGCATCGGCTTTGGGCCTGGCAATGAAATTTACGCCCATGCAGTCAATGAGCATGTTCCGTTAGCAGATGTCGTTGAAGCCACCAAATTCTATGCGCTATTACCAGCGATGATCAAATAAATTTTGACGGGTGACAGACGATCAAAGATAGTTTCTAGATAACATTTTTCAGAGATAGGAGATTCAAGATGCAAACTGGTTTACGAGGTAGAGATTTTATTAGTGATTTAGACTTTTCAAAAGAAGAAGTCGAGACTGTGCTGGAGTTAGCATATGATTTGAAGATGAAGCGGGCGTTGGGTTTGCCGCACGCCTACTTGCGCGATAAAACTTTGGCGATGCTTTTCTTCTTTAGCAGCACACGTACACGCGGCTCATTTGAGGCCGGCATGGCGCAGTTGGGTGGTCATGGCGCTTTTATTGACAGCAAAACAACACAAATTTCGCATGGTGATACGGAAAAAGAGATGGGCGATATATACGGCCGTTACTTCGACGGTATCGCCATTAGACATTGTGATTGGGGTGATGGCAACCGCTACCTCAACCTTGTCGCCGAAGCGTCCCGTGCTCCAATTTTGAACATGCAATGTGATATCTACCACCCGCACCAATGCTTGGCCGACCTGATGACGATTCAGGAGAAAAAAGGCAAAGATTTGCGCGGCAAGAAAATTGTCGTCTCATGGGCCTACGCATCTTCATATCTCAAGCCCATATCCGTACCCCAATCACTCATTTTACAAATGCCGCGTTTTGGCATGGACGTTGTTCTGACCCACCCGCCAGAATTCAAACTAATGCCTGAAATTATGGCACAGGCACAAGAACAAGCCGACACCTTTGGCACTAGCTTTGAAGTCATGGACAACATGGAAGACGCCTATAAAGATGCCGACGTCATCTACGCCAAATCTTGGGGCCCCTTGCTCACCACGGCAGATCCCGACGAAGGCAAAGTATTGCAAGACAAATACAAAAGCTGGCTTGTAACCGATGAGAAAATGGCATTGGCGAAAAAGGATGCGATCTACATGCATCCCCTGCCTGCAGATCGCGACATTGAAGTCACCAGTTCAGTTTTGGATGGCAAACAAAGCGTTGTTATGGATGAAGCTGAAAATCGTTTGCACGTACAAAAAGCCGTGATGGCGCTGACGATGTGCTAATAATTGTTAATTGACAATTGGCCATTCGATTTAGGGAAACCGCGATAAGTCCTTTGAAATAGATTATCCGTTAAATCGCGGTTTCCTTGCGGAATTCACAAATCCACGATTGTTTTAAGTCAAGTTGCTTTTTGTGAATTACCTAAGCGTTTGTTATTGAATAATTCGGAGATTTCCCACTATGAGTGATTCAGCAAAGTCAAAAAGAAAACTTGCGGTTGTCGCCGTTGGCGGCAATTCCTTAATTACAGACAAAAACAATCCCGACGTCCATCACCAATGGGATGCAGTGCGTGAAACCTGTAAACATTTAGCCGATATGGTTCTCGACGGTTGGACGCTTGTTATCACACACGGCAATGGTCCGCAAGTTGGTTATATTATGCGGCGCAATGAGATCGCAGCATCTGAAGTACATTCAACGCCACTCGATATAATTGTAGCAGATACACAAGGATCAATTGGGTATATGTTGCAACAAGCTTTACGCAATGAGCTCTATAGCCGTGGCACCCGACAGCCAGTCGTTTCGGTGATTACACAAGTGCTGGTTGATAAAGATGATCCTGGTTTCCAAAATCCCAACAAGCCCGTTGGCGGTTTTATAGAAGAAGCCGAAGCCAGGGAGTTTGAGAAAGAAGGCTGGCGGGTTGTCGAAGATTCGGGTCGTGGTTGGCGGCGTGTTGTGGCATCACCGACCCCTTTGCGTGTAATCGAACAGGATGTCATCAAAACGCTCACCAATGCTGGCGATATTGTAATTGCTGTTGGTGGTGGCGGTGTGCCCGTTGTCCACAATACAAAAGGTGAATTACGCCAGATTTCGGGTGTATATGCCGTCATTGACAAAGATCGTGCCAGCGGTTTATTGGCACAACAGATGAACGCGGATTTATTGTTGATCAGTACGGCCGTTGAAAAAGTCGCACTCAATTTCGGTAAACCGAATGAGAAATGGCTCGATCATATGACGTTGGCTGAAGCCAAACAATATTTGGCGGAAGGTCATTTTGCCCCCGGCAGCATGGCCCCAAAGATCGAAGCTGTTATCAACTTCTTGGAAGCTGGTGGCAAAAAAGCCCTCATCACCGACCCAGCCAATATTCGGCGGGCGTTAGCTGGCGAAACTGGCACATTTATCGAATAGGATAAGTTGATAATGGATCATGTAAAACATTTAAAATGTCTGATCTGTGGCAAAGAATATGCCCCCGATGAAATTGAATATATTTGTCCAGATCATGGCAATGAAGGCATCGTTGATGTGCGCTATGACTATGATTTAATCGGAGATCGGATCAGTCGTGAGACCTTGGCGTTGAACCCAGACACAACGATTTGGCGTTATAAACCATTGCTCCCAATTGAAGCTAATGCACCTGTGCCCCCATTGACTGTTGGCGGGACGCCTCTATACCAAGCCGATCGTTTAGCCGCTGGTTTGGGGCTGAAATATGTTTGGGTGAAAGACGACGGCCGTTTACCGACCGCCTCCTTTAAAGATCGTGCCAGCGCCATTGCGGTTGTCAAAGCGCAAGAAAAAGGTGCCGACATTATCACCACTGCCAGCACTGGCAACGCAGCAGCCGCTTTGGCTGGTTTGTGTGCCAGTGTTGAACAGTCAAACATCATCTTCGTACCTGAAGCAGCACCACAAGCGAAAATTGCGCAGTTATTGGTCTTTGGCTCAACCGTGATGCTGGTTAAAGGCACATATGATGATGCCTTTGATCTCTGTCTCCAAGCGGCGGCTGAATATGGCTGGTACAACCGCAATACGGCTTACAATCCATACATGACCGAGGGCAAGAAAACGGCCGTTTACGAAATCTGTGAACAGCTCAAGTGGCATGCCCCCGATGTCATTTTTGTCAGCGTCGGTGATGGTTGCATAATCGGTGGCCTACATAAAGGACTGAAAGATTTGGTTGCCTTGGGTTGGATCGACAAAATGCCGCGGATCATTGGCGTGCAAGCCGAAGGCAGCAGCTATATGTACCAGGCGTGGAAAGATAACGAAGATATCTTAACCAAACCACAAAGGCCAGCCACAACCATAGCTGATAGTATTAGCGCGGAATTGCCACGGGATCGCATCAAAGCCCTGGCAGCAGTAACTGAAACCAACGGCGCTTATATCAGCGTAACCGATGACGAAATTCTGGGAGCGGTGCCTGCATTGGCACGCGGCTGCGGTGTCTTTGCCGAACCTGCTGGGGCAGCAGCTTATGCTGGATTAGTAAAAGCCGTAGCGGAAGGCCTTGTTCATGCCGATGAGCGCATTGTTGTGCTTAACACGGGTAATGGACTTAAAGATGTGGCAAGTGCCATGAAAGCGGTAGAGATGGACGGTAAACGGCCGTTTCACATCGAACCTACTCTAAACGAAGTAAAAAAGATTATCGGCAATGCCTAAATTGCCATAGCTAAGGAAAATCATGAGTGACTTAATCGACTTAACCATACACGACGAAGCCAAATTGGAACGTGCAATCCAACGAGCTCGCGAACAAAATATTATTATTCCAACTTTCAAACAGATGATCAATCCGGATTTAATTCCAGATGCCATCAAAGAAAAATTAAAGAATGTTGGTTTGTGGGATTTAAATCCCCTGAACCTCTTCCGTATCACCTGGCACAATGAAGCCGTTAACTCAGGTGGCGGTTTCGGTGGCGTAAATTACCTGGTTTTACCTAAAGAATTGACCGGTATCGACGCCAAAATTGTCATTCTCTTAGGTAAATGGTTCCCCACGGGCGCGCACAAAGTGGGTGCTGCCTTTGGTTGTCTAGTGCCACGTCTGGTCACTGGCCAGTTTGACCCCACGACCCAAAAAGCGGTCTGGCCATCCACCGGCAACTACTGCCGAGGCGGTGCCTACGACTCAAACTTGCTTGCTTGCGAATCGATCGCCATATTGCCCGAAGGCATGAGTAAAGAACGTTTTGATTGGTTAGCACAAGTCGCCGGCGAAACGATCAAGACTCCTGGTTCCGAAAGTAATGTCAAAGAAATCTTCGACAAATGTTGGGAACTGCGGGAATCTGGGCAAGACCTCTCCATTTTCAACCAGTTTGATGAGTTTGGCAATTACCTCTGGCATTATGAAGTCACAGCGCGCGCGATAATGGATGCGTTGGGTGAAGTGATGGGCGACGAAGATCGTTTCCGTGCGACGGTTTCCAATACTGGCTCTGGCGGCACAATTGCATGTGGTGACTACATGAAAGAACAGTTCCCCACCAGCCTGATTGTGGCCAGTGAAGCGCTGCAATGCCCCACCCTACTCAACAACGGCTACGGTGCGCATCGCATTGAAGGTATTGGCGACAAACATGTACCCTGGATCCACAATGTCAAAAATACAGACGTTGTTACTGCCATTGACGACAACGCTACAATGGATTTGATTCGACTCTTCAACGAACCAGCTGGTCAAGAATATCTGGTCAGTCAGGGCGTTGATGCGGATTTGGTTGTTAATCTACCGCAACTGGGTATTTCCAGTATCGCCAATGTGTTGGCAGCAATCAAAACCGCCAAATATTATGAAATGGACAGCCATGATGTGCTCGTAACTGTGGCAACTGACTCTATGGAAATGTACCAAAGCCGTCTGGTTGAATTGACAGAAGAGAGCGGAGAATTCACCAGCTTAAACGCTGCCGGTGCTTTCCATCAATATCTGATGGGCGAATCGATCGATAATATGCTGGAATTGGGGTACTACGACCGCAAACGTATCCATAACTTAAAATATTTCACCTGGATTGAACAGCAAGGCAAAGCGTACGAGGAAATTCAAGCGCAATGGTATGATGCCGATTATTGGACTGGCATCCACGGCCATGTTGATGAATTAGATGCTTTGATCGACGAATTTAATGCGCGGGTTGGGCTTTTAGCCGAACTTTAAGCCATTAGCTAGTCAGCTAGTCAGCCTGGCTGACTAGCTGACTAGCTTCACTACAAATGGAATTAACTATCCTTTCATAGCACTTGCAGTCGCGTTTTGTTATGCTGGTCACGAATTTATTATTCTAAATTTATTTGGCGATCTAGCATAACTTATGTTTTTATATTCTCAACTCTCAACTTTATTAACTGAATCACCAGGAAGTTTATTGTTTCACTTGGTGATTCTTTTTGCTTTACAAATCGTCCTGGGTTTGTCTTTTGCACGACGACGACGCAATCCTAACGATAGTTTAGCTTTGCGTATGGCATGGGCAGCGGGAGGAATTTTCGCTGCCCATTTGATGGTGCTTTTCATCGGGTTGGCTATGGATGGAGATGTCGAAAGAGCCGTCACAATCTTGCCACCTTTGGAAACGGCCGTTGCCACCATCACCGCGGCCCTCATCACCTGGGCGCTCATTCCTCGCTGGACACGGTCCCCATATTTGATCGACATCCTCCTGCTGGCTACACTGTTTATCATCGGCATTCTCACAATTTATTTTACAGCCGCGTGGCAAACCATTTTTGCCACCGAAATTGTAGCCTATCCAACCACCGCCCCAGCACAAATTTGGGGTTGGTTTTCTATTGCCATTTTAGCATTAGGAACCATTTATCTCTTCATCACAAAACCCCAGCAAAGGCTACCACGAACCTTGATTTTGATTGTTTTACTCGTGTCTACAACGCTGCAATTGTGGTCAACTGCCAATACGGTTAATTTTACGAGCCATATTTTGTTCTGGCATCGTCTCGGTTATATGGTCGCATTTTCATTGTGGGCAATTTTTGCCTATGAACGCGTAGTGGAACCGCTGCGTGCAACGGCCATTTCCCACGCAACGGCCGTTGCCCGTTTTGCCCACGCCTTCGAAGATGCCGCCGATAGCATTCGTGCTATCAACCCGCAAGCCAACCTCAACAGGAATATGAACCTGGTAACTGATTTGTTTGATGCATCGTTTGTTGCCATTGGCCTCTTTGACCAATACGGCCGTACACTCCGTTTTGTCAGCACCCTGCCCTCCAACGTAAATGACGATGTGCGCCGTTGGAAAATCCATCTAGCTGATTGGGATGGTTTCCGTTTAGCCGCGACGCAAATAGAACTTGTCGAATGGCAAACCGATGGTTTCGCCGCCGATCAACTACAAGCCTTTTATTCTAAATTAAATCTGGATAGCTATGGCTCCTTATTGATCGTACCATTGCTCAAAAAAGGTCATCAAATAGGTATGATGTTAGTGGGTGGTAAAAACAGACGTGAAGAATGGCTAGTCGCCGAAAAACAGTTATTAACTGGCGTAGCTGACTTTATTGCTCAATCCATTGCAAATAGCCATCAGAAAGCCTCACTTTCCAGCCGTAGTTCCAATGGCAATGACAAAGTAATCAAATTACAACAAGCTCAACTACGAACATTGGAAGAAGAACGAGATAGTTTGGCAGCAGACTTAGCAGCGGCGGAACTACGTATCAAGCAAGCCAATGAACAAACCGCACGCTTACGCAAACGCGCGTTTGATGTCGCCCAAACGTTGGCAACGGCCAAAGCCAAACAAACATCAAATGGTCATAACGGCCATAGCAAGGAACTTGGATGATCAACAAATTATTTTCACGCCCTCCCAATACTTACTTGCTTGCAACGGCCGTAATCATATTTATCATCTTAATCGCCCTTTTAGCCACGCAAATGGACGACTTTCACCAGTTAACGGCCGTTGCGCCGCACCCCCTGCCCGTCCTCGATCAATAAACGATTCGCCTACGCCGCATTAATTATTGCCTGCCACGCTTGGATATACATGCGCCTGTGCTATAATCCTGGGTCGGTTTCATCGATAGTAGAAACCACCAATACCTGGACAAGTCAACCCATGAATGAACCTGAAGAACTGCGCCAATCTATCTTGACGCAAGTTGCTGAATACTACCAACAAGTGCATAAGGAACGGCCGTTTATCCCCGGCGAAACCATGGTCAACTACGCTGGGCGTGTCTATGACGCTAACGAAATGCAAAACATGGTTAGTGCCGTGCTCGACTTCTGGCTCACAGCCGGCCCCTACGCACAGCAATTTGAAAAAGCACTCGGTGATTTTCTAGGCGTGCGCGAAGTAATTCCCGTCAATTCTGGTTCATCTGCCAATCTGGTCGCCATGACCACGCTCACATCCAAACGCTTACCCAAACCACTGCTGCCAGGCGATGAAATTATCGTCCCCGCCGTCAGTTTCCCCACAACCGTCAATCCCATCTTGCAAAATGGGCTGATCCCAGTCTTTATTGATAGCTGCCTGGGTGACTATAATCTGAATGTCGAGCAACTTGAGGCGGCACTATCACCACGGACACGCGGCCTATTTTTTGCGCACACACTTGGCAATCCAGCCAATATGGATGTGATTGTCGACTTCGTTAAGCAGCATAAATTGTACTTACTAGAAGATACTTGTGATGCGCTAGGCTCAACTTGGGACGGCAAAATGGCCGGCACGTTTGGGCAAATGGCAACCCTCAGCTTTTACCCTGCGCACCACATCACCATGGGTGAAGGCGGCGCCGTCTACACAAAAAGCCCGCTTCTGGCCAAAATCGCACGCTCAGTGCGTGATTGGGGGCGCGATTGCTGGTGTGAATATGACAATCCTGTCAACGGCAAATGTGGCATCCGTTTCGAGCGCGAAGTTCCTGGCATCGAAGGCTTCTATGATCACCGTTACTTCTATACAGAAATTGGCTACAATCTAAAATTGACCGATCCGCAAGCCGCGATGGGTCTGGCCCAAATGCAAAAAGCACCAGAATTCATCCGCCAGCGCAAACAGAACTTTAAATATCTATACGAAAAATTTAAGCAGTTTGAAGAATTTCTGATGCTGCCAACCTGGCACACCAAAGCCGATCCGTCCTGGTTCGCCTTTCCTCTATATGTGCGTGAAGATGCACCATTCTTGCGCTATGAACTGACGCGCTTTTTAGAAATGCACAAGGTGCAAACCCGCCTCATTTTTGCTGGCAACATCTTGCGCCAACCCGCCTACAAAGGTATTCCACATCGTGCAATTGGTGATTTAGCAGTATCCGATAAGGTTATGCGCGGCGGCTTCTTCATTGGCGTTTACCCGGGCATGGATGAAGCACGTATGGATTATATGACAGCAATGTTTGCAAAATTTTTCAAGGAGTTAAAGTAAACTCTCAATAACCGTTGCGGAGTTGGTTGAGCTTGCTCAGATCTCGTTGCCCACAGGATATTGAGGAAATACAGGATTATGCGTAAATTATCTGTCATCATTTGTTGTTATAACGAAATCGGGACTATTGCGAACGTGATCGCCCAAACACAAGCCGTAGATCTCGGTTCCAGGTGGACTCGTGAAATTATTGTAGTAGACAATTGCTCCACTGACGGCACACGCGAATATTTACAGCAAGTTGATGATCCTGAAATTCAAGTTGTGTTTCACGAACAAAATATGGGCAAAGGCATGTCTATTCGCACAGGCATCGCCCACATGAACGGCGATTACATGATTATCCAGGATGCAGATTCAGAATATGATCCGGCTGAACATGTCCATTTTGTAAATAAGGTCGATGAAACCAATGCAGCAGCCATTTTTGGCTCACGTGTTCTGGGCGGCGAAGTCAAATATGAATATGCCCATGCGTATATGGGTGTGAGGTTATTAACGGCCGTTACCAACTTTCTGTTTGGCGGCCATTTAACCGATGTCGCCACCGCCACTAAAATGGTACGTGGTGATGTCGTCAAATCACTCAACCTGACCACCACCGATTTCAATTTAGATTTCGAACTACCTGACAAAATCTTATTATCCGGTCACGAAATCATCGAAATACCGATCAGCTATGATCCACGTACCTATGCTGAAGGTAAAAAAATCACCAGTTGGGATGGTGTACGCGCTTTAATGACCATGTTTCGTGATCGTTTGGGATTTACACCGATCTTAAAGCCTCAAACCCAACCTGTAGAAATACCCTGAACCTTTCTAAAATGGGCGTGGTTTATTTTAAGCTTAGATATCTTTACGAAGTTCCACCCCATAACCGCGATTTCCGAATCGCGCCGTCAAGTACGCGATTTAGAAATCGCGGCTACAAATTGTAAGTGTAAACGTAATGTGATTCACTTACATTAGCAACGCCATTACACTTCATTTGCCCAAGAATGGTCTAATTTTAAGAAGAGAATGATGAACAAAAAGCGTAGTGCTGCTAATTAATTGCGTGCCTGCGCTATTATTTTGTGGACACAAATAATGCGTCTCACAATTTATGTAGGAAAAATTTATGAAAATCGTTGTAACCGGATCAATCGCATATGATTATTTGATGTCATTTCCAGGCAAGTTCACCGATATGATCCTACCTGACAAATTGCATACCATCAGTTTAAGTTTTCTCGTCGACTCGATGAAACGGCAACGTGGTGGTACAGCCCCCAACATCGCCTATACCATGGCACTTTTAGGTGGTCATCCATCGGTCATGGCGACTGCCGGGCAGGATTTTGCTGAATACCGCCTCTGGTTAGAAACACATGGAGTCGATACCAGTACAATCATTGAGATAGAAGATGATTACACAGCTTCTTTCTTTGTTAACACTGACCATGATCACAATCAAATCGCCAGTTTTTACACAGGCGCGATGGCCCATGCAAAGCAGTTAACGTTTGCCGAATATGCTGCCGATACAGATTTGACCATCATTTCCCCCAACGATCCTGATGCTATGCGCGCCTATGCGCTTGAATGCAAAGCATTAAACATCCCTTATATTTATGATTCCAGCCAACAAACCATCCGTCTGAGCGGCGAAGATTTACGTATCGGCTTGGAAGGTTGTTACCTGCTGTCGATCAATGAATATGAGTATCACTTGATTCAAGATCGCACTGGTTTAAGCGATAATGAAATCTTGGACAAAGTTGGCGGTCTGTTAGTAACCAAGGGAGCAGATGGCTCTGAACTAACAATAGATGGCAATAAATGGTTTATCCCCACTGTACCACCTCGAAAAATTGTCGAACCAACGGGTGCCGGCGATGCTTTCCGTGCTGGTTTGATGCGTGGCATCCAATTGGGACTGCCCTGGGATATTGCTGGTCGTATGGGTGCACTGGCTTCAACCTACGTTTTGGAACAAGTCGGCACCCAAAGCCACAGCTTTACACCACTTGAATTTGTCACCCGTTACCGTGAACATTTTGACGATCAAGGGGCTCTAGACAACCTTTTGACACCTAAATAAACCAAGGTATTGTAACCTTTAACTGTCATCCCCGCGCAGGCAGGGATCCAAGCGTATAGATACCTGCCTACGCAGGGATGACACGCGAATTTAACATTTTGACCATATAATAAACCGTAGAGAACATGGATAACACAGCGTTTTTCTCTGTGCCCTCTGTACTCTGTGGTAATTTTTAGGAGAATTTTTCTGATGGATTATGATATAAAAAATATAGACCTCGCTACTGGCGGGCGTCATCGTATTGAATGGGCACAGCAAGAGATGAATGTTTTGCGCGGCCTCAAAGAACAATTTGCTACAGAACGGCCGTTTGCCGGCTTACGCATTAGTGGCACCATGCATGTCACCACCGAAACCGCCAATCTGATGATTGCGCTGCAAGAGGGCGTTGCCGATGTCATGTTGTCTGCCAGCAATCCGCTGATTAGACAAGATGACGTAGCGGCTTCGTTGGACAGTCATTTCG